>NZ_CBDLAM010000013.1:0-38516 GCF_965301125.1 Anaerosporobacter sp.
TAATAATTAAAATTTATACATTCTTTTATCTAGCTTGAATCATTAAGTTATAAACGTGTTACAGTATAGATATTACTTTATTTATGATTTACATTTTATTTGTTCTTATTTGTTTTATAAATTAATTTAGTTATTAACTATGTAAAAGAAATTATTTAGATTTTAAAGCAGCAGTCTACACATACTTTATAGCAACAATCGATACACAAATGAATATATTCTTCTCTTTCCTCTAACTTTTCAACATTTAATTTTGTCCATAAATCCTTGTTATTATTTAATGATTTCATTTAATATACCCCCAAATTTTAATTTCATAAATAAAGTAATATCATTAGTATGATACTATTTTTTCTTTTTTTTGTCAATTATTGTATTTATTATTATTTTCATTTTGTTTATTAACCTTTAAATTCACGATTCAGAATGTTTATGCATTACTATTAAGCCTGAATTAAAATCATGGTTCCAGTTTAAATAATCAAAAGTTTATGTAAGCAAAACATCCACATCTTGAGAATTCCAATGTTTTTTACTTGTCTATTTTCTACCATTCAAGCTGGTTCTTGTAATGTTTGTAACTTACGACAGACTATTCAAAATGCAACTATATAGTAGCTCAGTTATCAAGACAAAAATTTAAGATTTTTATAATGAACTCATATGATGAACATTGCCCTGATTCATATATACATTCAGCTACATATGGCAAGAGCATTGCTGGATAGTATCATTCAGTTGGAATTTGATAATCAAGGATAGTCGTCAAAAGGTGTTGGACATTTTTTTGAACCAATCAACCTGCATGTTTAAAAATTAGGCATACTTAAAGAGATAACCTTCCCTATAAGTATGCCTAATTTTAGATCTAATTTAATTTTGCTTTATCTATAATAGATAAGCTATTATCTATTATAAATCTATTTCTACATAATCGTTCCCATATGAAGACTAATATCCTCATTATTTTCAACGATTGCTTTAATAGCTAACTCTAACCCTTTAGCAATTGTCTCAAGAGACATTGCACATGTTCCTGCTGGTTTGTCAATAACTTGTTCTAACGCATATGGTACATGAATAAATCCACCACGAATTGAACTATATTTTTTGTTAATCAAATAAAGAAGATGATACATAACATCATTACATACAAAAGTACCTGCAGTATAGGAGATATGGGCAGGAATGTTATTATTACGTAATTCATTCACTACTGCTTTACATGGAAGGTTTGTAAAGTATGCATTTTCTCCATCATCATGTAATGCTTCATCCATCGGTTGGTTACCTTCATTATCTTTAATTCTAGCTTCCGCAAGATTGATTGCAACTTTTTCGATTTGGATAGAACTTCTTCCACCTGCTTGTCCAATGCATAATACAACATCTGGTTGATGCTCCTCAATTGCCTTCTCAACTGCTTCCCCACTTTTTGTATATACAGTAGGTATCTCTAACTTAATAATATCTGCTCCACAGATTACTTCTGGTAAAAGCTTCACTGCTTCATACGCTGGGTTTACTGCTTCTCCGCCAAATGGATCAAATCCTGTAATTAGTACTTTCATTATTCGTCCGCCTTTCTTATCTGAACTGTATAGTCATTCTTGTTTATCTTTTCTTAAGAAGTCTTCTCTTAAGAGGTCTTTTCTTAAGTAGTCTTTTCTTAAATATCTTAACTACATATTAACATATATGCGATTTGAAATATAATCATGAAAATCGCAACAAACATTTGATTTTTAATAACGCCAAAACGATTTTTCATATCTAACATAGCAACAGGAACCATATTGAAATTCGCTGCCATTGGTGTTAATAACGTACCACAAAAACCTGTTGTCAACGCTAACATCCCTACAACTGTTGGATCTGCACCTAATGCTAATACAAATGGACCACCAATACCAACTGTCATAACAGTGATGGCTGCATAGGCATTTCCCATAATAATTGTAAAGAATACCATACCTAAGCAGTATACGATAATACCAATTGTTACGTTGCCTTCTGGAATGATACTTTGCACATAATGAGCAATTACTTCACCAACTCCTGCTTTTGTAAATACTGCACCAAGTGCAGCTAATAACATTGGTAGAATACTTAATGGACCTACTGTAGACAGTAAACGTTCTGTATCTTTTAAAAATACTTTAGGTGTATTTTCTTTCGACATAATCATTAAGAATATAATACCAATTAATACACCAACTGCAACACCTACAAGTGCTCCAAGGTCTGTTAACGTAGCAAATAAGATGGCACAAATACCAATTGATAATGCTGGTATAAATACCTTCATACCGTTTTTCTTACGTAATCGTTCTTTTTGTTCTGCTGTTGGAAGTTCCACTTTACCTGGCTTCACTTTCTTAAGCATTGCAGGAATTACCATGATAAATATCAAAACACCACTAATAACTGTACCATGTTCAAGTGCATTTATAAAACGCCCAAAGGATATTAGTATACCTAACGTAACCCAGAAGATACCCGTTGGGATACGAGAGGGATTTTCTTTATCTAAAACATTCTTAATTCCTGTATATATTGCAATAAGTCCAATGATGATATATACAACTTCTAATAATTTTGTTCCTAATGCTACATTTGCATCTGTAAAAAATGAAATTATTGACATTAATCTCTTCCTCCCCCTCTTTTATTCTTCACATTATCCACTTCTTGCATCTCTGTCTTTGTTGTAGATTGTTTATAATACTTCTTCCTTAATAGTTTATCTTTTTGAATAAAGTATACCATACCAACCAATATGGCTACAATGGCTGTTGGAATTGCCACTTTTGCTAAGGCAGCTAACTCTACTTCATAACCAAGTCCAGCTAATGTACTTTGTATTAACAAACCACCAGAACCACCAACAAATAATACTTGGCAGAAAAACCAAGCAATATTCTCCATCGCTGAAGCCATTCCTTTGATTTCTTCAACATGTTTTTCGTTCGGCTCATTGCCACTTGCTTCAATTGCCCCTGTTGCCATAGGCATGATAATTGGTTGCACAAATCCAGCAACTCCACCAAAACTAACATTGAAAGCGCCAAACGCGCCTCGCATCACACCATAAGCTGCAATTACTTTACCACTAGTTGGATTTTTAATCTTACCGATTAATTTAGCGGCTGTTTCTTTTAGTCCATTACGTTCTAATGTACCAGTAACTAACATAATTAAGATAAAGATTGCAATACTTCTATTATTAACAAAGTTTTCCCCTAATGTTGATAGTAAGTCTGTTGGTGTAAGACCACCAACAACTGCTGTTACAATAGCAGAAAGCGTGATAATTAATATTGAATCTAACTTGAATGTAAATCCTAAGATAATAATAAGGATTCCTAATAATTTAATCATGCTTCTTCCTCTCCTTCTTATTACATATTAACCATATGTTTTACTTATGCTACTATTATACATTAAAATGAAACATTATTCATTGGTTAATTATACCACTTATGGGGAAATTCACTAAATCAGCGGGGGATTTTATGTTTATTCTGCCAGAATTGTAAAAAAATAAGGGATGTTCCATATTTATCATGGAACATCCCTTATCTAAATTAACAAAAATCTAATTGTATATTATTCTAAATATTGATTTAGCATCCAGCTTGCTTTACTATAGTCTTCAATGACTTCATCCATATAAGCTGAAATAATAACAGCTGATTCTTCTTCTGCTTTTGCTTTAATGGACTCGGCTTTCTTTTTAGCATATGAGAAGTCTTCTAATACATTCTTAAGAACTTCATCTCCTGAAATCTTAACATTCTCAGCTTCTTTTATTTTACTAATCTCTAGGTAATCTTTCATCCTTCCAAGGGGTTGACCACCTAACATTAATATCTTCTCTGCAACTTCATCTATTTCACTATTAACTCCATTGTAATATTCTTCTAACTTACCATGAAGTACAAAGAAGTTTTTACCTTTCACATTCCAGTGATAATTCTGTAACTTTCTATATAACACATTTAAATCTGCTAAAAATCCATTTAATTCTTTTATTAATTCTACCATATCGTTTCCTCCTTATATTTATGTTTATTTATGTTAATTAGTTATCATTTCTTAACTATGAATATAGTATAACACAGTTCAAATAGAATTTCAATATCAATAATAGTAATTATTACTGATTTTATGAATAATTTATATTTTTAATATGATTTTTATAGTTTTTTTAATGCATTTTTACTACTACCATTTCATGTTTTCATAATTAAACGGTATGACATTCCCCCTTTTCTTTCTGATAAACTGGAGTAAATCAGAGCAGACATTGAAATATATTCTCTTTCAAAACAAATAATCGCATAACACAAAGCCTCCCTAACCCCTTGATTTCATAAGGAGTAGAGAGGCTTTTTCGTTACTTAACAGTATATGTAATAGTTTTTTTAGTAAATCCACTCTTTGTAGCGGTTACTTTTATCTTTGTACCTTTTTTTAATTTGCTTTTAACCGTAACTTTAAAGCTACCAGTCTTAGATGTTTTTGTTTTATATGTCTTACCATTGAGTGTTACTGTAATATTGGCACTTGCTATGGATTTACCTGAAATTGTAGATGTTCCTCTCTTAGCGTTTGAAACTTTTAAAGTACCAATCTTTGATTTATATGTTTTGTTAACCGTATATTTTACATTTATTTCAGCAGCAGCTGTTTTATCATTTGATGTAGCTGTTGCCAATATATAATATGTACCAGGATTTAACTTATAATTAAGACTTACTGTATCATTATTAACTTTGAGTGTTGCACTATTTTCAACACGCATACCATCTGAATCAAGCAACTCTATATTGTTTTCTGATAAATCTAAGTTAGTAGGACAACTTTGAGCAACTTTAACCGTTATATCGGATTTCTTACTTAACTTAAACTTAAAATATTGCTTTTTATAAGATACAGAAGTTAATCCAACGGAGTAGGTATCTGCAGTCAAATTGATTGCATTCTTTAAAGTATTTCCTTGTGAATCTTTCGTTCTAGTAATTGGTTGCGCTACAACACCAACGGTTGTGTAGCCTCCATTTTCTTTTGAGTAACGATCTTTAACATCTCCAGTATAAACTGTTTTTATCTTTATATAATAAGTACCAGCTTCTAACAAAGCCGTACCATTTTTTGATTCTCCATTTGACCAAGCTTCCCACTCTAAGATAGTACTTGCAAACGTTTCACTAGAAGATAATGCGGTGTATACATTAGATTGGAAATTATATTTTACTGTATCATATTTAGCTGCCAATGTTACATAACTTGTCTGATCAAGCGTAAACTTGAAGATATTCTCTTGAACATCTTTCGTACCATTAACAATTTCATCTGTCGGATAGTAGGTATAAGCAGTGTCAAAATTATTTGCGTCAGATGAAATATCAACTGCAGAAGCTACTTCTAAAGTCTTAATTACTTCATTTGTAATTTCTGCTGCTTTAGATTGCTTTGTTACTGCTACTGGCTGGATGCTAGTAACGGTTACAGTACAAGCTACAAATAAAGCAAATTTTCTAAAATTCAAAACCAAAACCCACCAAAATTTTATTTACAGGTTTATAATAAATATTTTTAAAAAATTCATCAAGATTAGCCCTGGAAATTAGGTAATATTTACTACTTTAATATACCCTTATCAAAACTACAAAAAAGCCCCAACCCCTAAGGATTGAGACTAATGATTACAACCGGAGACGGTGGGATTCGAACCCACGAACCCGTAAGGGCTACCGCATTTCGAGTGCGGCTCGTTATGACCTCTTCGATACGTCTCCCTTTCAACTATACTTTACAATTAGTAATTCTACTCCTATTTTGTCGATTAGTCTACCAGTTTTTATCATTTCTTCTATATCCGTACAATAAGTTACTGCTTCTTTTAGAACTGGTGTTGTGAAATTGTTTATCTGAGTCAGATACTTCTTAACTGCAAAAGGAGGAACACCTGCTTTTTGACTCATCTCTGAATTCCCCATTCCAAGGCGTTTCATCTCCTTAATTTGCAAGAGAATATTAAAATGTCTTGTTATTAGAAATAAATTCGACATTGGATTTTCATTCTATGCTAAGATATCATAGTACAAGGCGAGGGCTTGTTCCTGACGTTTGCTAGCGATTGCATCTATCATCTGGAAGATTTTATTCTCTAATTGCGTTGTACAAACAGCATCGATATCAATCTCAGTTATAACATCACGATCCATAGCATAACAAACTAGCTTCTCGATCTCGGTCTGAAGATTTTCCATATCGGAACCTGTCTTGTTTAGAAAATACATTAATGTTTTCTCTGTAATCTTCTTATTGTCTTTGGATAATAAGGAAGCAACCCACAATTTAAGATTTGCTTCATCCATACCATTCATCTCAGAGATTCGTCCAACCTCTTTCACCGCTTTAAACATACGGTTTCGCTTGTCCACTTCTTCTTCTACAAAGATAAAATGTGTTGATTCCGGAATATTCTTCATATAATCTGCCAAATCACTTGCGTTCTTGAAGAACCCGCTATTCTCGATTACAATAACACGATGGTCAGCAAAGAATGGTAAGGTATTCGCAATACCTATAACTTCTTGTACATCAATTCCTTTTCCATCAAAATGAGAGTAATTCATGGAATCGCCCTCTCCAACCATGGCTACTTTTAATTTGTTTTTATATAAATTCTTCAAATAAACTTCACTACCATATATTAAATAGGCTGGCTTGAATTGATTTAATTTTATATCTTCTTTGATAAACTTCATTAACTTAACTCCTATTTTCCAGTTTTAACTCTGTTTACATTTTATCCGTAACGCCTTCATTTTACAAGGGCTTTAAACACCATCTTATGAAAAAAGAAGGAAAATTCTAAGATTCCTTCTCCATTAAAGTGCATTTGTTTAAGCTTAAATTTCATATCCCAGTGTTACAATTTTACTTAACAAAGCAATATATCTATTTTATTCTTTATAAAATATTTTTAACAAAAACAGATTTATTACTAAATCCACAGATAGGGCATGCCCAATCTGCTGGTAAATCAGCGAATTCTGTGCCTGGTGCAATCCCATGCTCTGGATCACCCACCGCAGGATCATATACATATCCACATGGCAAACATTTATATTGTTCTTGAATATTTTCTTTCACTATCTAATCCTCACTTCCATAATTATTACTCTGTACATTTTCCACCGGAAATCTCTGTTTCAGATTTGACCGTCTTTTTATTTAATCTTATATCCTATCAGTTTGACTCTTCAAGTCTTCTTCCATTTATGATACATTGGTTCTCGTTAGAAAATTGTAACACTCGGATATAAAATTTACGTAGTCCTTGCTTGGGCTAGTAGAGTCCGTTGATTCAATACTACTAGTATGAATTACAAAGTGGCTGTCACAAAATTTTTAGCTTCTTGTAACAGCCACTTCTCTTCATTATTCTTTAATCTTAAATGTATTTGATAATTTGCTTAATTCCTCAGAAGTCTGCGCTAATTGTTTAATATTATTATTCAAAATTTCTACATCATTAAAGCTTGCATCCGTTGACTCTTTAACTTTTTTAAGTGCTTCTGAAATATGCTCTGCACTTGCTGTTTGTTCTTCCGAAACTGCTGCCAAAGTTTGTGCATGATCACCTACTTCAGCGATATGCTTTAATATTACATTTATCTCTTCATTTACCTCATTAACTGTATCATAGATTGTTTGGTAACTATGAAATGTATCATTAATATACTCAGCACTATGATCAATCATACTTACATTATCTCTAGTCTGGGATACCGTTGTTAATATAATTTCTTTGATGTCTATAATTAATTTTGCAATATCATTTGCAGAGGTAGAGGATTCTTCTGCAAGATTCTTGATCTCTCCTGCAACAACTGCAAAACCTTTCCCATGTTCACCAGCTCTTGCAGCCTCAATTGAAGCATTTAAAGCAAGAAGATTTGTTTGACTTGCTATACTTTGAATTACTTGAATGATCGAATCAATCTTCTCTGTCAACGATTCAGCCGTCTTAACTGTATCAGCTAATTGTGCCATAGAATCTTTCACTTCAGCAATCTCAGCTGTTACAGTTTGCACTTGATCCAGTCCATACTTTGTAGATTCTTCCGAATTAATTAAGTTTTGTTTCGCTTCATTTCCTTTTTCAACAATAGAATCTACCATATTCATAACACTAGACGCCATATCAGCTACTGTAGTAGTAGACTGTAATACTTCTTCCATAGTACTTGTTACTGTAGAAGTATTCTCTGCCACTTGACGGGTCATTTGTTCTAGATCCATTGAAGATATCTCATTTTCCTTTGAACTATCAGTAATAATATCCACTACCTGCTTCACCTGATTAATCATACCACTGATATTGTCTACACTATAATTAACCGAGTCCACCATTGAACAAATTTCGTTCCTTCTATTTGTATCATAAATAAGACGTTTTGATAAATCGCCCGAAGCAACACGATTCATCTGTTCATTAACCATTATTATTGGTTTTAGCATTAGATTTACTATATAACCTAGCACTAAAGTAATAATGATAAGTACAATAATTATTACTCCATAAAATATTGCTGCAATTTCGTAACACTCTGCTACGATTTCAGATTCTGGTTCTAATAAGATAATTGACCAATTTGTGTCCGGTATCATTCCGCTCTGCGCTATATATTTTACTTCATCTATACTATATTCTTCTTTTGTACTATCGGTTATTACATCACTAAGTAACTCACTACTAACCTCAGTTATATTGCTTCCGATTGTTTCATCATCTTTACTCGCAATTACTGTTCCATTTGATTCTATTAACCAAACAATGCTATTATCTGATAAACTCAAACTTTGTAATTCTTTGGTCATCTCTGAAAGATACAGGTCTGTTCCTAATACGCTACCATCTGATAAACGAATAGATAATGTCACACACATTGTTCCCGTTAATGTATCAACATATGCCTCAGAACTATTTACCCCTTCCTTAGTTTGAGCTTCCTGATACCAAGTCGTTGTACGTACATCAAAATTTTCCGGTAAATCACTTATGTCTATCCCTGGATATGTCAGTTGTGAATCTGAATAACCAATATAAAAGCCAAATGGCATATTTTCATAGTTATCTTTTACATTGTTCAGATAGATTTCACGTTCACTTCTAGAAGATACTCCCTCTAAAAATTCTTTATATGTTTCCATAACAATTTGATTCGATTTAATCCATTTATTTGTTATCAACTCAATTTCATTTGCTGTCGTATGTAATCTTCGTATCTCTGCATTCTTCATCTTATCGGCTGTTAAAAAGTATATAACTGTACAACCTATACTAAGAGTTATAGCTAATAATATTATGATTGGTCTAATCACTTGCATACTTAATTTCTTTTGCTTCTTTTCCTTCTTATTAGTCATAAGTCCCTCCGTAAAAATTTAGTAAAATTTTCTTCATTTGTATCCTTTCTTAATATTTTGCGTTTTTTATTATATAATAAACTTTTTAAAAAATCTATCTTTTAGTTCTATTTATTTATATTTTTTTTCATTTTACTAAACATATTTCCTGTTTTTAATCTGATATTTCCCACATTCTTTCCCCGTCTGTACTAATCGTAATTGCTCCTTCATTTACCGTCCACCTGTATGGTATATGATTTTCCTTAAGTCTCTCTAACAATTCCTTATGCGGATGCCCATATCGATTTCCATATCCACTAGAAATCCATGCAATTCTTGCACTAAAGTACTCTAGAAATTCATCTGATGTAGAGTACTTAGATCCATGGTGGGCGATCTTTATAATGTCGTACCCTTTTTTCTGTACAGTAAGCAGACTCTTTGGATTTTCCTTAGCACGGTTTATCAATTCCTTCTCCCCTCCACTTTCCAAATCCCCCAGTAATAATGCATCAAATTGGCGATAGGTAAGCTCTAATACAATTGATGTATCGTTCTTGGAATCTGTATTATATTCTAGGTATGGATGCAAGCAATTAATAGTTAGTTCACCTTCTGATATGGTATCACCTCTACCAAAATAGTGTAATTTGATACCTTTCATTCTAGCAAGGTTTTCAATTTGGGTATATGTTTCATCTATTAAGCTAGTTTCTGGTAATATAAGATTCTTAATTCCTACTTGTCCATCATAGAAAGCCATGGATGATAATTTTGATGTTTTGGACTGTCTATCTTCTTTTACATCAGACATCCTTTCCATAATCTCCATGACTGCATTTATATGATCTGCATCCATATGAGTCAAAACTACGTAATCAATCATTCTAACTCCTTGCGATTTTAGAAATGGTTCTATTCTATATTTTCCAATCTCCTTTACGTCAGAACTTCCACCATCAACAAGTATAGATACCCCTTTAGGAGTCTTGATATATATGCTATCTCCTTGTGATATATCTAACATCGTCATTGTTAAATTAGTACTTGGTAATCGGAATAGTAGAATCCACAAGAATGCTATTATATATATCACATTCTTATGCTTCGTCTTAACTGACAATAATACGACTCCTATAACTGCTGTACAATATATTACAATTTGTGCTATGTTTGGTTTTCCTGTTAGTACTAGATGAAATGGCAACTTGGCGAAAATATTACATAACACCTCATAAAAGTTCAGTATGAATGTAATCCCATATCCAAGTACCCTAGCAAAATCAATCCACCACACCCCAATTAATCCAGCCACTACACCAAGTGTCATTAAGACCGACGTAAGTGGAATTACAAACAGATTTAATATTACACTGTAGACTGGTATCTCGCAGAAAGTACTTGCTAAGATGGGTGCTGTTGCAGCACTAATAATCAGACTAGATTGTAGTGCCTTCCCACGATTGGATTCTCGTAATTTGTACTTCTTGTAGATCCATTCATCAAGGGATAGAAGGAATTCATCAAGAGTTATCCACTTCTTTTTTGCAACTCCTTTTCTAATATGTTTTATCAATGTTAGAATTTTTTCATAGATAATTTGCTCTATACGCATTCCGTCTTGTTGACTATTATATTTCCCCTCGTTCTGTTTTTGCTCAATCTTCTCCTCTTTTAGCCTTTCATATATATTACCAAATACCGCTAACACACAAACTGCTAAAAAAGATAGTTGAAAACCTGTGTTATATAGCTGCATGGGATTTTGAATCAAGATAATACACGAACTTAGCGATATGGCAGAAAGCATATCGTAAGTCCGTCCAATAACAACAGCGAACATGGATACCAACAGCATCACAACTGCACGATTGGTTGATACACTAAAATCCGTCATTTGCCCATAACTAAACACTACAATGGAAACAACCCCTGCATTTAGATAAACGGGACAACCTATTTTTTGGAAAATCTTATATAATAATAATCCTAAGAAACTAATATGTAAGCCGGATATGGACAATATATGTGAGATTCCATTTCTTTGATAAAGATACTTGATTTCTGTATCCAGTGCTTGTGTTTCACCAAGGAACATTGCCTGCATTACTCCTGCTTCCTCACTGCGAAGGATACGCGTATAAACTGAAGATACCTTGGCTCGTAAGGAAGCTAGTGCTACATGATACCATGAATAGGAAGCATCTATACATTTCATAGTTTCAGCAAACATTTGGTATCTGATACCTTCTGACAAATAATAGGTGTGTGAATTGAATTGTCCTTCATTCGTTGATTTCAAAATCTGTGATACTTCCCCTGTAAATCGGACAGTATTACCTACCTTAAACTTCGAATTCTTGTCACCATATACAAGTATTTTTTGCTTGATTGGGATTTTAATCTCCGGACTCGGATAGAGTATGACGTTATTTAGATAATAAGAAGTGCTGTTTTCTTTTTCTGTGATGCGTACTATCTTACCTTCTACGTTTGCATTACAAGTTCTTTCACAATATGTATCAAATGGTGTTGGTTCTAACATAGTATTCATTCTACTATAACCAATTATGATTATAATTGGAAGTAACAATATGAATCGATCTTCCTTGTTAATTCTTTTCTTTCTAATAACTTGAAATAGCTTTTGTTTTGCTCTATTTTTTTTATTTTCCTTGGGATTATCCTCGATAGAATATCGATAATACAGAATACTTAGACTTAAGACTAGAAAGAAAAGAATTCCACCTACTATAATCCATGACAAGGAATATAGTAGGCAGCCTAATATGTAGGAAAGAGCAATCCATAATAATGGTCTCTTTATCAACTACATACCTCCTATTATTGGGTTGTTTCTACGATATCAAGGTTGCGTTCAAACATTTTATCTAAGTTTGTGCTTTCCCCATATGTCTTTAGAAGTTCCCCATTGATTTTAATTTGTACTTTATTAATTGTTGATGTTTCAACTAGCGAATTTACTACAGAATAAATTGCCACTTCATCTGTAATACCATCTCTTTTATTTAAGAATTTTTCATTAAAGTCAACATAGCAAATTCCTTCTTTTACTGTTACTTTTAAAAGTTTTGTTCCTGATGGAATGGTTGGATATGTTGGATATTTCGCGTCTTTTACTGGACCTTCTATAAGCTGTTCTATAATTAACTGCTCCATGGGAATGGTACCATTATAAGTTACAATAACATTAGATTCCACTAGTTTTTTACCTGACTCATTGGCAAAGAATAATGTCATCTCTGCATTTTGTTTATACTTTGTCTCTCCACCAGTATTGTCTATGAAGTTCTCAGCGGTCATCATACCGATTGGCTTTTCATTCTTATCACGAAGCGGCTGACCAGCTACATAGAATTCTACATAATCAACACCTTCTATTTGACAGAAATTCTTCACGATTGCAGCCCTTGTTAAAATCTCTTCAATCCCCTCAATATCGTAATAACTAGTTTCAAAATTAAGGATTAATTGGCCACCACCATCATAAGTGTAATCCTTAAGCACTACAGAATCTAGTTTTGCTTTACGATACGCATAATTCTTAGGATCTTTGTTAAGGGCCTCGACGAATTCTGCTATGAGTTCCTCTGTATCAGTTGCTTTTGGTTCATAACTTTCACGAACTACTTTCGTCTCATCTTTATCAATATAATATATATAGTATTTAGATTCCTCATCATTTCCTGAATTTCTTGATTCACATGCTGCAAGTAGCACCACACAAGCTAGAACGAGTACAGCTAGAAGACTACGTTTTCCCATATAAGCCTCCTCCTTACGCTATATAACTAAGAGGTATACGAACGGTAAAGGTTGTACCCTCATTTATTTTACTATAAACTTTGATTGCTCCTCTATGCATAAGTACTGCATTTCTTGCAATAGATAATCCAAGACCAGTACCACCCGTTTCTCTTGACCTCGCCTTATCAACACGGTAGAATCTTTCAAATATAGAGTCCTGTGCATCTTCAGGAATTCCAACTCCAGAGTCGGATACTTTGATATAGAAGAATTTGTGATCTGCGTTAAGTGACACTCTAACCCAACCTTCATCTACATTGTATTTGATTGCATTCTCAATAAGGTTAGATATTGCTAGAGATAACTTAACTTCATCCACCTCTGCAATAACTGGACGATAACTCTCTAATACAACTTCAATGTTCCGCTTTGCGGCAATTGGACGTAGTCGCTTCATTAATTGCTCCAATAACTCGTTAATATTAACACTTGTTATATTCATTTCACTTGCTGTTTTATCCATCTTAACAAGGGATAATAAATCGTTAATAATTTTATTCTCTCTCTCTATCTCATCTGTAATATCAACCATAAATTCACGATACATCTCTATTGGTACATCTTCTTGCATAACAAGAGATTCTGCTAATACTTTGATAGATGTGATTGGCGTCTTTAATTCATGAGATACATTAGATACGAATTCTTGTCTAGACTTTTCTAACTTTTGCATTCTAACAATCATATGATTGAAAGATTCTGATATGTTTCTTATCTCGGTAAAACCAGTTACATTTAGTTTTTCATCTAGATATCCTTCTGTCAAACGATCAATAGAACTTGTGAACTTCTTAAATGGTTTCATTACATGAAATGAGTACAATATAGATAACATAATTACAGCTATTACTATTGCAATGCATAGCACAATTGCTTTATTTTCAACAATATTCTTAACATCAACAATATTCTTCGTTGAAAAACTCATAACGATAACACCGATTATCTCTTTCGTCTCGAGATGTGTTATCGGTACTGTTATCTCCACAAAATCTTGGTCCGAATCTACATACGTGCTATCCGTTCCACGAAAAGATTTAATTACTTCCTCAGATATAATGGTCTTGCCTTCTTCAAGACCATAGGTATCCTTGACTATATGCAAACTACTATCTACAACAACAATACGTCCATCATAGATTTCTGCCAATTGATTAATCTCTGTATTAACCTCCTTAGAATCTGGACTACTAAAATAACCTGTTGATACAAGTAAATTTGCAATCATATTACCATGATATTTAAGTTCCGATATTCTTTGGTTATGGGCTTCATCATTATATGTTTTTATAATAACCATCGAAAAGATTATCACTGGTATAGTACCGACAAGGATAAGCACAGCTAATAGCTGTGCTTTCATACTACCTAAGAATTTGTTTGATTTAATTTTGGAAAAAATAACCTACACCCCATTTTGTATGTATATATTTGGGTTCGCTTGGATTATCTTCTATCTTTTCACGAAGTCTACGAATATGCACATCAACTGTTCTTGCATCACCTGGATAATCATATCCCCATACCGTGTTAAGAAGGTTTTCACGGCTATATACTTTATTTGGATTAAAGATAAGAAGTTCTAATAGATCAAATTCTTTTGCAGTAAGATTTACTTCCTTACCTCGAATATAGACACGTCTGCTTTCACAATCAATCTTAAGTTCACCAAAAGTAGCAATTTTCTCCGGCTCATGCTTTACTTCTTTCTTGGAACTTCTCCTCATAATTGCTTTAATTCTTGCTTTAACTTCTAGTATATTAAAAGGTTTTGTTATATAATCATCAGCACCATATTCAAGTCCAAGAATTTTATCCATATCATCGCCTTTTGCAGTTAACATAATAATAGGCATATCAGAATATTCACGGATTTGTTGGCATACTTCAAAACCTGTTAACTTTGGTAACATTACATCTAATAGTATAACATCATATTCTTTGTGTTTTGCCATAGTAAGTGCTTCTTCGCCATCGTATGCGCAATCCACTTCCATTCCATCTTGCTCTAAACTAAATCGTATACCCTTCACGATTAACTTTTCATCATCTACTACCAATACTTTTTTACTCACACCAATCACCTCAATCTGTTGTTATTAAATCGCAGATTTTACTATAGACTCCATCTTTGATTCCTGAAATATTCTTGATTTCTTCAATAGTAGCAAACCTTCCATGTTCTTCTCTGTAACTAATAATCATGTCAGCCTTTGCCTCTCCTATACCAGGTAGAGTCATTAATTCTTCCCTTGTTGCCTGATTAATATTAATCAGATCTTTATTCAATGAGTGGCCCTCATTATATCCATTCTCTTGTTGTATCACCTCTGGCGATTCTTTTACTTCCTCTTGATTAGGTACATATACTTGTTGTTCATCTTCTAGTTTTTGTGCCTGATTAATGAAATCGCCCGCTGCCTCTTTTGTTAATCCCCCTGCTGCTTCAATCGCATCGCTTACTCTTGCTCCTTTAGTCAGTGCATAAACGCCAGGATTCTTAACCTGTCCACATACATGGACTGCAATACTTTCTTCATTTACAGAAGTTTGTCCCTCCTCAGATTTCCCTAAATCCGTAGAAGTCTCCTGTTTACTGTCTGAACTTTCGCTGTCACTTGATTCAATTACTCTCTCTTCATTGTCATCTGATAATGATATACCAGTGGATTTGCTATTTTTACTGAATAAATAACAAATCAAGCAAACTATTCCAACAAGACAGATCGTAATACTTACTTTTACGATTTTCTTATTGTTCATATGGTTTCCTTTCTTATGACTTAAAATTATTAACTTATGAGAGGTAGCTTCATACTTCTCACAAGTTATATTCTACTCAATAAAAACATGTATTACAAGAGGCATTTCAACTAATTTCGATTTATAATTCTTAATTTTTTTTTACTATTTCTAATTACTTGATTTGATTATAATTTTACCATATTATTTTTCCCATTTGAACGTAATAATACCTGCTATAAATAATGCTATACCAATTAACTTACGGAATTGAAAAGGTGTTTTTTCCACTTCAAATAATCCGATTAATTCTATAATATAGGACATAATTAGTTGCGCTACTACAATAAGCATCGCTGCTTTTGCCGGACCAAGACTTGAAACACTCTTAATTACAGTAAATGTTATGAATGCTCCCATCGCACCACCTAATAACATATACTTATGACTTACTTGAAATAAAGCTTGAAAATTGCTTTCTCTTCCTGTTACATACCAAGCAATTAAACAGACAATTAAAGCTGTGAATTGAACAAAACTACTAGACACCCATATACTTGTCTCCTTCGTTACTCCTGTATTGAAGACTCCTTGAACACTCATCAAGATACCCGATATAATCGCAATTAGCAACCCCCACATAATCTCAATCCTTTCATGTATTGTTATTTGGGGTCAAAAGGGTTATTTTTTCTTTCAGATAAATAATCAATAATATTTATTCAATTGAAAATTGTTAAGTACTTGTGCATTCCATTATTGTGATTACAAAACTCAATATTAACTTTCATTGCTTCTAAGCTAACGTACTATAACACAAAACACGCTATGCACTTTAGTACTTCTATGTGTGTACAGTAAGTTTTTATAATAGATACGGAATCGCCTTCGATTCGGCATCCTGCCTCAGCTCAGGCTGGCTCGGCATCCTTGCCTCACCTTCCTAGGTTACCTAGTACACACTAAAAAGTACTTAAAGTGCTTCGCTATTGTTTTTTAGTTATAGCACGTCAGTTTAGAAGCAGTTTAATATATTGAGAGTTTTGCTTTTACTACTTTATTATTACACAAGTACAAGTAAGACTTTGAAGAATAAATATTATTGATTATTCATCATTAACTTTAAATGAGCCCTTTTGACTCTCCAATCTTAATTAATATATCCATCACATTTCTTTATTATCTCCATTCTATTACAAAATATGCATTTTCTGTATCAACATAAAGAAGTAAAACTCTTAAGTAACCAATCAAGAAAATATCCATACACTAATCTATACTTAAATATAAGGATCCGGTGATTTATGGGACAAAACTGTGAAAGGTCCTTGACAGAAGATGAGATTATCTGGGTACTTAATCGTACAAATATATGTCGTCTTGGGGTTTGTGAATGCAATCAGCCATTCGTAGTACCAATGTTTTTTACTTGTTGTAAGGATTGTGATCAGATTACCTTTCGATTACTCAGCAGAAACAATGGGCTTAGAATGCGATGCCTAAGAACTAACCAACTAGTGTGTATTGAGATAGATATCCCTGTCAATGGTGGTTTTGCAAGTGTCATAGCCTTTGGTAATGCGATTATTCGATGTATTGGTGTTGATGACTGTTTCAATAGACGTGATGAAATCGAGGTGTGTGTAACAGATATTACAGGTCGTTTTTCTCCATCTTGTACATAAGGCTACATTTATGCTTATATACAAGCTAGAACTGGCTCCCCGTACAATAATAAAGCAAACTAAAAAGGAAATTATCATAACCGAATGAATCGATTTATGATAATTTCCTTTTTATATCTCTAATCTATAAGCATTTCTTAAGAATAGTAATCATAGAATCAACATCATCCTTCGTAATTACTAAAGGTGGTACAAAACGTAAGATATTCGCACCTGCAGATATAATTAATAAGCCATTGTCCATTGCCTTTAAGATAATATCTTTCACAGGTTTTGATAACTCAAGACCTTGCATCAAGCCTTTACCACGTCTTTCGATTACAAAATCGTATTCCTTAATAAGTTCATCTAATTTTTCTTCTAGATAAGTTGAAACTTCCTTAACATGATCAACAAGATGATAACTTTCGAACATATCGAATACTTTACTTACTGCTGCTGTTGCTAATGGATTGAATCCATAGGTTGTTCCATGATCTCCAAGTTCAAATGCATTTGCTATACGCTGCGTCGCTGCAAACGCTCCAACTGGTACCCCGCAACCTAACGCTTTGGCAGATGTCATGATATCTGGTTTAACGTCATATTCTTGATAGGCAAACATAAATCCTGTTCTACCCATACCACATTGAATTTCATCAAAGATTAATACGATGTCATTTTTATCACATAACGTACGCAATCCTTGTAAGAATTCTTTCTTTGCTGGATATAAGCCGCCTTCACCTTGAATAGGCTCTACAATAATAGCACAAGTTTTGTCAGTAATCTTTGCTTTCACACTATCCAGATCATTAAAGTCTGCAAATACAACACCATTGATTAATGGACGAAATGCTTCTTGGTATTTTGGTTGGCCTGTTACAGCAAGTGCTCCTGTACTTCTCCCATGGAAAGAATGATTCATAGAGATAATTTCACTATCGTTAGTCTTCGTCTTATTATAAACGTATTTTCTAGCTAATTTAATTGCTCCTTCAATTGCTTCTGTTCCACTGTTTGTGAAGAATACTCTATCCATACCAGAAGCCTTATTGAATTTCTCTGCTGCATCAGCCGCCGGTACATTATAATATAGATTTGATGTATGAATAACCTTATCGATTTGTTCCTTAAGGGCATCGTTATATTCTTTGTTGTTATAACCAAATGCAAAAACAGCGATACCTGCTGCGAAATCAAGATACTTCTTTCCCTCATTATCATATAGATAAACACCATCACCCTTTTCTATGGCAATTTGATAACGGTTATATACTTGCATAAAATTCTGATCACTTACTTCAATACATTTATTCATTTTCTAACCACCCTTCATTATCTATAATTGCTGTTCCAATACCACGATTGGTAAAGAACTCTAGTAGTAAGCAATGTTCTCTTCTACCATCAAGAATATGTACTCTAGCAACTCCATTACGAACTGCATCAATGCAGTTCTTTAATTTTGGAAGCATTCCTCCTCCAATGAAGCCATTATTAATTAATTCATCCGCACGGTCAAGTGTAAGTACTGAGATTAGTGTATTCTTATCATCAGGGTTCGTATATACCCCTTCAATATCAGTAAGGAACGCTAATTTCTCTGCGCCGATTGCCTGTGCTACAGCACATGCTGCATCATCTGCATTAATGTTATATGTTTGATAGTTGCCATCTATTCCAACTGGTGCGATAACAGGAATGAAATCATTTTCAATCAATGTATCAATTAAATCTGTATTTACTTCTTTGATATCTCCAACAAATCCGATATCATTACCGTTTGGCATCTTCTTATCAACCTTGATTGTTGCACCATCTTTACCACACATACCAACGGCTTTCACACCGATTTGTTGCACCATTTGTACTAGATGTTTGTTAACCTTGTTTAGTACCATCTCGGCGATTTCCATCGTTTCTTCGTCTGTTACACGAAGACCTTCAACGAATTTTGTTTCTTTGCCAACTTTGTTAAGCCACTTGCTAATCTCTTTCCCACCGCCATGAACGATGATTGGTTTCATGCCTATTAATTTAAGAAGCGCTACATCTTTAATAACATTTGCCTGTAAACTCTCATCTAACATTGCACTTCCACCATACTTTACTACAACTTTCTTATTGTTAAACTTTTGAATATATGGTAGAGCCTCTATTAGAGTCTGTGCCTTTATCATTACTTGATCCATTGTATCCATATTAATTCTCCCATCTAATCTCTTTCCTCTAAGTATTCATATACTTATTTATTTTCAATTTATAACGAAAAACTCTAGATACTTCTATACTTGTTAGCTAAACCTTTACTTCAAAATTCTATTTATGAACGATAATCTGCATTAATTTTGATATAATCATATGTCAAATCACATCCCCAAGCAGTCGCCATTGCTTCACCCATCTTCATATCAATGATTGCACAAACTTCTTTACCTGATAGAATCTTAGTAGCAAATTCTTCGCTATAATCCGTTGCCATACCATCTTCTACTAATTTCAATTTCCCATCGATACTTTCAATATATAAATCAACTTTCTCAGAATCAAAATCAACACCTGCATAACCAAGTGCACATAAGATACGTCCCCAATTTGCATCGTTACCATAAACAGCTGTCTTAACTAAACTTGACGTAATTACTGATTTACTTAATGTAACCGCTTCTGTCTTGGATACTGCATTCACAACCTTTACCTCTAATAATTTGGTTGCTCCTTCACCATCTCCTGCCATTAATTTTGCTAGTGTTGTATTCACAACATTCAATGCTTCTACAAATCTATAATAATTGTCATCTTTCGTAGTAATTGTGGTATTTCCAGCCATGCCATTTGCTAATAAGAAACAACTATCATTAGTCGAAGTATCTCCATCTACAGAGATCATATTGTATGTACTTTGCACATCATCATAAAGTGCTTCTTGTAATAATTCTTTACTAATTGCGATATCTGTTGTTAGAAATGCAAGCATAGTTCCCATGTTTGGATGAATCATTCCAGAACCCTTTGACATACCGCCAACAGTTACTGTTTTCCCATCAATCTCAAACTGAACCGCTACTTCTTTCTTGATCGTATCTGTAGTCATAATTGCTTCTGCTGCCAATGTTCCTGCTTCTATTGTGTCTGATAAGGACTCGGTTAATTGATCGATTCCATTAACAACAGCCTCCATATTTAGTTGTTTACCAATTACTCCTGTAGATGCTGTAAAAACCATATCCGCTGTGAGATTTAATTTCTTAGCTACTGCTTCAGCCATGGTTTTATTATTTTGTAATCCCATCTCGCCTGTACATGCATTGGCAATCCCACTATTAGCCACAATTGCCTGAACACCTTTAGAACTCTTCACTACTTCTTGGTCCCAACGAACAGGAGCTGCTTTTACTACATTCCTTGTGAATGTACCAGCCGAGGCACAGGGAACTTCACTATAGATCAACGCCATATCTTTGCGGTTTTGATATTTAATTCCTGCCGCTACGCTTGCTGCCTGATATCCCTTTGCTGCTGTAACTCCACCATCAATAATCTTCATACTTTTTACCAGTGCCACTTAACAGGCGATAGAATAACCATATCTGTGGCATTCCTTTCTATGTAATATTATTTAGGACTTGTTATCCGTTTTTTATATGTAGAATTTTTATAATTATACATCTTTAATGTATTTTATTCAAGTGAAATTTATTATTTCTATTTTCTATAATTCATAACAAGCTTTATCCTACTTGCAGCAACATTTAACGTCATTTATAATCAATGTATAATTATAAAATCTTATTTAAAAATATTCAATGTATACGTATATCTAATATAGAAGTGAAATTAAAAATCGCTCAGGAGGCTGTTATTAAACTCTCCTGAGCGAAGTATGATATCACAACCCGTTGGTCCCACCTTATCAGTTATCTCTGCTACTAAACAACGGTTATCTTATCTTCTCTAATCGTGAAATCATAATTATTAAGATCTTTTCTAAATTGCCAACCAAGTTCACTCCAGAATGTATTACCTACTTCATTCTGAGTAAATGCTACCAGATTAACCTTATTAATCTTCTCTTCCTTTAGCGCATCGAGTGCAATCTTAACCATCTCATGACCAATCCCACGGTTCCTATGATTTTTGTCTACACATACATGATAGAAGCAACCCTGTCTTCCATCGTGTCCACATAGAATTGCACCAATGATTTCATTATTTTCTTCATATACTACACTAGTATTTGGATTTCTCTTTAAGAATCTTTCAATTCCTTCATAAGAATCATCTAAGGAACGAATTGCGAATCCTTCAATTGATGTCCATAGTTTATATACCTTATCATAATCTTCTATTATCATTTTTCTAATCATTCTATTCTCCGATCAACTTGGCAGTGTTAATTTTTTATAATTATACATCTTTGTTGCATTTTATGCAAGTATGTGTTTTTTGTTGTTTTTCATATACTCAATCAGAAAATGAAATAATATAAATTAGCATTTAGTATAAGAATATACTACATTTATTTAGATAAATTATCCCTGTGTTTATGCAGTTAACACCTTTAATAAAATATATTTTTATTTTTTACTACTTGCATAATATTAATAAGTGTTGTATATTTATAATAGTTTAAGGAACATAGCTGAGCGGTTACAGAGTTTCCGAATTGTTATGTTTATAAAAGATGTTACATAATAAAGACGCGTATACATAGTGCCATAATATTTAGGAGGTATATTTATGAAGGAAAAAGTTATCTTAGCTTATTCAGGTGGTCTAGACACTACAGCAATTATTCCATGGTTACAAGAAAATTACGATTATGATGTTGTTTGTTGTTGTATCGATGTTGGTCAAGGAAACGAACTTGATGGTTTAGAGGAAAGAGCAAAAGCTTCTGGTGCCATTAAATTATACATAGAAAATGTAATCGATGAATTCTGTGATGAATATATGATGCCTTGTGTAAAGGCAAATGCCATCTATGAAAACAAATATTTACTTGGTACTTCAATGGCTCGTCCAGTTATCGCTAAGAGATTAGTTGAAATTGCTAGAAAAGAAGGCGCTACTGCTATCTGTCATGGTGCTACTGGTAAAGGTAATGACCAAGTACGTTTTGAACTTGGTATCAAAGCTCTTGCACCGGACTTAAAGATTATCGCTCCTTGGAGATGTACAGATACTTGGAATATGCAATCTCGTGAAGATGAAATTGCTTACTGTAAAGCTCATGGTATCGACTTACCTTTCTCAGCAAGCAACAGCTACAGCCGTGATAGAAACTTATGGCACATTAGCCATGAAGGTCTTGAACTTGAAGATCCAGCTCAAGCTCCTAACTACGATCACTTGTTAGTTCTTGGCGTTTCTCCAGAGAAAGCTCCAGATGAAGGTGAAATGGTAACTATGACATTCGAAAAAGGTGTTCCAACTTCACTTAACGGAGAGAACTTAAAAGTTTCTGAAATCCTTACTAAGTTAAATGAACTTGGTGGAAAACATGGTATCGGTATTATTGACATCGTTGAAAACCGTGTTGTTGGTATGAAATCTCGTGGTGTTTATGAAACTCCAGGTGGAACTATCCTTATGGAAGCTCACCAACAATTAGAAGAACTAATTCTTGACCGTGATACATACACTGCTAAGAAAGATATGGGAAATAAATTCGCTGACATCGTATACGAAGGAAAATGGTTCACTCCACTTCGTGAAGCAGTTCAAGCTTTCATCGAAACTACGCAACAATATGTAACTGGTGAAGTTAAATTCAAACTTTACAAAGGTAACATCATTAAGATGGGAACTACTTCTCCATATTCATTATATAATGAAAGTATCGCTTCATTCACAACTGGTGATTTATATGACCATCATGATGCAGAAGGCTTTATTAACTTATTCGGTCTTTCATTAAAGGTTCGTGCTATGATGATGGCTGAAGCTGAAAAAGATAAATAATTAGATATTTTGAAATGCCATACCTCACCTAAATAGGGTGCCGCAATTGCGACACCCTATTTTTATATTACTTTACTATTTCTAATAGAATCATTTCACCTACTACACCTTTGTCTTCCCTTACATCGCACCTTCCATTTACTTCTAACAAGGAATAATCTATCCTTTCCATTACTTTATCCGCACACACTAACTAGTTCTCCTATTCTTCCTCAAAGCAATAAACAATACAAGCCCAGATACCGCTGCTAAGAATATCATAGACTGAATGAATGGTACAAAATTATAGCTACCCCCTTGCCAGAATCCAGAGAAATCTTCACTCATATAGCTCATTGGAAACAGATAGGCGATAAAACGTAGTCCCTTAGGTAACTGACTTGGTGCCACCCCAAACATACCACAAAGAATCATGATTCCAAAATAAAATACCATTGTAATTGCATAAGTTGGACCAAACTTCTTAAAGTATAGAGCAATTCCATGGGCCAATATAAATAGAATGCATACCAACACATACAGACTAATTATCAAAATTACTGCTGCTTTTACAGTTGGTACTGGTATATCAAGTACCGTATAATCAACTAAAGTAAACAGTATCAGTGAAATGGTCATTACAATTAAATAACATACCATCTTCACAAGGAGTAATGTCTTGTCACTATATCCAAACATCTGCATCCGAAATGGTATATTCTTCTCTAATTCTTGCGAATAAGTCGCTGCATAACCAATTAATACGGTAGCCATGGGAATAATTAAACTCATTGTAATAAATACAGCCGTGGTGCTTTCTGCTAACATACTTTCTGGTACCCCTTTTAAGAATACCTTCACCGTAAGAATAGACATAAGGATAGGAAAGAGGATACCAAATACAAGTATAAATACATTCCCCAAGGCATTGCGTAATTCATATATAAACAACTTCTGATTCCATCTCTTTTTAGACATGAGTCACACCTCCTTGCAATGCATTAATAGACATGATTTCAATGTCACGATTGCTCCTCTTGAAATTTACATCATGTTCAATCAGGTTTTGTATAATAGCAATCTCTGCTTTCTCATTTTGACAAACAAGTGCAATAAGATGTTCAGGTGCTGCAATCTTATCATAGCATTTGGTGATTTCTTGATTCCTTGGCGTATTATCAAGAACAATAATTGCATGCTGACAATATTTACGAAACAATTCTTCTTTGGTTCCAAAATCTATCACATTTCCCCCATCTAATATCAGAATCTTGTTAACAAAATGATCTAACTCCTCATAATAATGAGACACCATACAAATTGTTGCACCTTTATCTTGATACCATTCTTGTAGCTTACGAATCAACTGCTGCCTTGTCTCAAAATCAAGTCCTGAAGTAACTTCATCGAAGAATGTCAATTTAGCATCTTGCAGTAACACTAATATAATCGTCATTCTCTGTTTCTGCCCACCAGACAGCGTACTAAACTTCTTATTCAAGCAGCCCTCCATATCGAAGAACTGAAGCAATTCTTGTAACCTTTTATCCTTCTTAATACTTGTATTTAACACACCTTCAATAATATAGCGAATTGGCATATTATCTACATAATTATTTTCTTGAAGATGTACTGCCATCTCATCTTTTCGAAGATTCGTTACGATACTTCCCTTGTAAGGAGCAACCCCTAATATAGCTTTCACAAGTGTTGTCTTACCAGCTCCATTCGCACCAATAATTCCGATTCGATCTCCCTCATTAAAGGCAATCGGTTCTGTTATTGATAATGCTACTTTATCTCCATATGCTACACGTAGATTATTAATCGTTACCATACATTCTCCCTCTCTTTGTAATTGTAATGATTCCATTCATTAAGCTACTTATAGTATAGCATTTCCATATGAATTTCATATGAAGATGCTGTGTAGATGTGATAAATTCAAGTATTCTACTTCAACTCTTCTCTAAACTTGTACGCCATGTGAAGTAGAACTTTCCCCAAAATATATGTAAGCCTCTACGCCATCAGACACATTCTTAACTTCGACCTGGTATCCAAGTAACTTACTGTAATAATGTACAACATAAAGCCCAAGTCCATGTCCTTTTTCTTTTGTCTCACTTGATACAAAAGGTTCGAAGATATGAGGCAATAATTCAAGTAAAATTCCTTCACACCTGTTATGGATACATAGCCCACTTTTATTCAAAGTTATCCTTATCTTTGTTCCACAATCTGCATATTTAACAGCATTAGATATAAGGTTATCGATGATCTTATACAAAAGCTCACCATCCGTTTTCATACTAACTGCCGTTACCTCTTGTTCTATGGTTAAATTCTTTTCCTCTAATTGAATCAGATAGTTTGTCTGACATGCAGTAAGAATATCTTCTACCTGAATAGGTTCCATCTTCATATTACCTTCACAGTGACTTAAGTATAGAATATCTTCAATCATCTTCTGCATAGATTTTAACTGTTCTTTCAGCTTTGGCAAATACGTCTCACTATCGCTGTATTTTCCTATCTTTTGAATCATTCCATCCACAAGCAGCATGGCTGCTGCAACTGGTGTCTTTAATTGATGGGAAGATGCCCGTAAGAATACTTCTTGTCTCTGATTCTGTTCTTGCAACAATAGGTTTGACTTCTCTAATTCTTCATAGTTATGGTTTAATTGCTCATATAAAGAATTCAAACTTTGACTTAGTAAAGCAATCTCATCTTCTCCCGATGCAATTTCTCTTTCCTTTTCTAAAATGCCAGTCTTCTTTACATAATCTGCATGATATGCAAGTTTTTGTATTGGACTAATAATCTTCCTAGCAAATACTTGCGTAGCGAGTAGAATAATTAAGATTGTTACCACAATAATCATAGGTAAACTCTGTATTACTACTGGACGAATCTCCGACATTCTTGGTGTCATTACTGGAAGAAAAGTAATTAAGGTCATCCCATTCTTCATACTGCAAGCCATATAAGAAGTGTAGTAATTGGATCCATCGCTTCCATCCCATTGACACACAACTGTATCCTCGCCTACTATAGAATATTTCTCTGAAATTTGTGTAAACTCATTGGAGTCGTTAAATTTCAGGTTTTCTATACGAATTGGTAATTCATCATTTTCTATAAATGCTTTCTTTAGTAACTGTTCTATGTAACCAAAATTAAAATCATAGTTTTTCATCGAAAAATCTTCAGAATCAATATCGTCTTCATACGCTTTTAACAGTTTATTACGAGTATCATGATACATCTCAAGCAATTGACTATCTGAAATTTCAATTTCCATAGATAGGTATGTATTATATATATAAATAGAATTTCCATGTTCAGGTATAGCGAATGAAAATGTTCCTGTAGGATTACTTACTTTGACTGAATCATAATTCTGTTCCTCTATAAAATGTTTCTGTACAGTAACGATTTCATCATAATAATTCTACTTCATATGATCCACATAAAGAGAAGGTAGCATGAATATGAAATATCCTATGATTAGAGAAATCAACAAAGCTACAAGAGTGGCACTATATAAAAATGTTTTTTTAGATAGATTCAACTATTTGTCCCCCTTATCAAACTGATACCCTACTCCAATAATCGTCCTAATATAATTCTTAGGTAGCTTTTTTCTAAGATTCTTTACATGTGCGTCAATAATACGGTCATTTACAAATGTGTCCTCATGAAAGATTCTCTCAATTAACTGTTCTCGGTTGAATACCCGATTTGGTTCACCTGCAAGTGTTTTTAGTAATAGAAACTCACTTACCGTCAGGTACAAGGAGTCTTTCTTATAGAATGCTTGATAAGCCTCCTCATCAATGATTAATTCATCATCACAGTTCAATTTCTTACCCGTTTGCTTAATACGATGTAAAACGGTCTCAATCCTTTTCATCAATAGAATCGGTGAGAATGGTTTTATAATATAGTCATCTGCATAGAGATTGAAGGCTTTCACCTGTGTTTGTTCATCATCTAGTGCAGACAGCATAATAACAGCCATGTCTTGATAGTGTTTTCTAATATATTCCAATACCTCCATACCACTAATCTTTGGTACCATGATATCCAGTATTGCTATATGAAACATTTCTTTTTCAACAGCTTGTATAGCCTCATTGCCATCAGTTACAAGAGTAACCTCATACCCTGCCATCTTAAAATACTCTGTCGTTACTTCTCTAATTGTTGGTTCATCTTCTAGAAACAATATTCGTACCATGTTCATATCCTTCCTACATTATCCAGTTATTTTCAAAGATTGTAGCACAATTTCTATATATGGTCAAACTTTGTGACATTGACACTATGCCTAAATTTATTTAAATTATGTATATAGCTAATATCTAAAATAGTTTCGTTGATACCAATTAGATATGGCAAAATCAAAAAAATCTAAAAAAGATGTTTGCCAAAGACGAATAGAAACAACCCGTATATAGCATTCAACTTTTTTAGATTTTTTAGTTATTTTATTTCTGTATTCTAATTTCGATATTCTAAATAGTAAGTACCCCTTCTTCTAATAAGACATCATATAGTCTTGATATTGGAAGTCCTACTACGTTATAATAATCACCATCTAACTTCTTAATATGTGCTGCAAACTTACCTTGCACTGCATAAGCTCCAGCTTTATCCATTGGTTCTTTTGTTGCAACATAAGCCTCTATCTGTGCTTCACTCATAGGGTTCACATAAACTTTCGTTCCAACAGCAAAGTTGATTTCCTTGTCACAGATGGAACCATCATCTGCTACCATCTTGATTATTACAGAAACACCTGTAAACACTTCATGTACATCGTCTTGTAATAATAGTAACATACGCTTTGCATCTTCTTCATTCTTTGGTTTTCCCATAATTTGATTGTTGTAAGCTACAATCGTATCGCACCCAATAATAACGTCATTTACTTTTGCATTCTCGGCAATATCATTAGCCTTCATGGAAGCTAAGTCCTTAACGATATTCACTGGTTCACTCTCTGTAATAATTTCATCCTTGTTGCTAGGTTGCACTGTGAATGGTATTCCTACTTGTTCTAAGATTTCTTTTCTTCTTGGTGACCCTGATGCTAATATTATATTGTACATATTCATCCTCCGTTTTCACTTTGTAACTATACTGGTAATTTCTAAGTTACTTACAACGCTTCCTCATATTCTACCAATTTCTACGCAACAATTCTGGTTCTTTTTCAAGATGCGCATAATCATTAAATCGCTCTAGATAAAAACGATTTCGCTCCTTATGATAGACCAATTGAGTAATACTTGTATTCTCTAGGCTAAGACCAAATTGCAATTTATTGGCTTGATCCATACCTAATATTCCCGCTACTATAGAACGAATTGTACCACCATGTGTTACGATTGCCACATTCTCATAGTCTGTACGAATTATTTCATTTAATACATTTTTTGCACGATTCCAAACATCTAAGCCACACTCTCCAGACGGAAATGCTAAGTCGCTAGTCATAGCAGCTCTTTCTTTTAAGAAATCACCAAATCGATCATAATTATAGGAATCTGGATTTCCTTCTAACTTACCAAAATCAATTTCTCTCAATTCTTCACGGATTGTATGTGAAACGTTAAGATGGGTATTCGCAATCTCTGCTGTTTCTTTAGCACGATAATAATGACTAGAATATAACGCATCTATATGATAATTCATAAGTCGAATTCCCAGTAAGTCAGCTTGCTTACGTCCTACCTCTGATAATTCTACATTTACATTACATAGCTTACTATTTTGTCTTGCGTGCCTTATAAGATATATATTCATTTGTTCCTCCAAACTATTGTGCTTTACTTTGTGTCTTCTTATATTCCTCTACAGCTGGATCTTTAATATTGTAGATTCGATACCATTCCTTAGTCTCTGTATTCTTCATTGTCTCTGAACGATTTCTGTATAGAAAACGTACTAAATTATAACAATCTACCCAGATTTCGTTATTACCTTCTTTTTGAGACTCATCAAAGATTAATTGTAAACCAATATGTAAATGAGAAGTATCAATATTATTTACATTTTCAGTGGTGCTGTATCCCGTTCTTCCAAGATACCCTATAACATCCCCTGCTTGAACAATACTACCTTCTTTTAATGTCTTATTATAAGGGAAATTTTTTCTTAGATGGGCATAGTAATAATACCTCTTTCCATCAAAACTTCGTATACCTAAACGCCATCCTCCGTATTGATTCCAACCAATTGCCTCAACATATCCTGATTCTACTGCAATGATTGGTGTTCCTACTTGACCCATCATATCATGGCCAAGATGCCGTCTTTTATATCCATAGGACCTTGATACGCCAAAATCATCATAATCATTGTACGGAAAATTTTTTGCAATAGGTAAAAAAGCTTTCAAACCATATTGCTTAACCCATACAACCTCTTCTGATGTATCATCTTTCTTCTGCTCGATTTCGTATTCACCTACTAATCCACCTAGTACCGCATTGTATGCTTCAAGGTAATAGGAATAGTATTTCATATCTGCAGTAATAGTCTCCATCGTCTCTTCTTTACTTTGAAGACGTTCTACAAGTTTACTCATATCACTATGCTTATACCCCTTAAACTCTCCACCATAAGTAGCACCTAGGTATGCTAGTAATTCAATCCAGTTGATATGTACGTCTTTTCCATAAGATTCAACATCATATTGATAGGCCTGCTCAAGTGCTTCATACGATACATTGAACTCAACCCATTTGATGTAATCCTTCTTCTCTTCTTTTGTGCTAGAATCTCCCGACGTGTTGTCCTTGTGCTCTTCTGTACTTTCATTATCCGAATCCTCACTTTCCCCAGAAGGTTGTGTTCCCTCTCCCTGCGTTGTATCTGACGTAGTACTTACTTCCTTCGTCTGACCAAGCGTAGCAAGTGTATGTTCTGAAACCTTATCATATATAAGGAATGAGGCGGCAACAAGCACAACGAACATTTCACATAAGATTCCTTGTTTTATTCGAAATAACCGATTCATACTTACCTCTCATGCTAAAGATATTACTATAGTATGAGAAAATATATTTCACTATTCCATTGAATCTGCTTTCTTTCTAATTAAGTTGCCTAATCCATTGATTTATTCTCACGGTCTTCCTGTTTCATAATGGTACGATACTTCTTAATAATCTCTTTCATATCCTTACGAATACCAAACTTTTCACGATATTCTTTGCTACATAATTCAAGCATCGTACGGATTGAACTAACCTGATACCATTTATAATTATCATCAAAATGTTGCAATATATCTAGTTCAACAGATTCTAGATACTCATTGCACAAATCATAATATGCTTTTAAGTCTCCAATACTTAATTCTAGTTGATTCAATTCAGATACCAATTCACTTGTTAACCTTGTGTTCTTTTCTTGTCCTTGGAAGAAGTAATCCATAAAAACTTGTAATGTATCCATATTAATCTGGTCATTATCCATTAAATTGAAATTTTCCTCCATTACATTGGATAGCATCTCTTGTCTATATTTAGAGATCTCTGCACGTAATTCTTCGAATTGTTCATCTGCTTCTTCAAGCATTGCACTAATTCTTGAAAACTTTCTTTTAAATTTCATTGGAATGTCATCATCTTTTTTGTACTCTAACTTGTGTTCAATCTCTGCCCAAGTATGCATAAGATTAGTTCTAATCTGTACTTCAGCCTTTAGATTACCAAAATCTCTATAATTTGGTGTGGATAACCATTCTTCCTTAACCTTTACAATAAAATGGTGAGAACGGTATCCAAACTCGTTTTCATCTAATAGTTCTTCTTTATCTTCACTCTCTAATACCCTAAATTCTTTACTGATAATCTCACATATCTTCTCGATATCACTACGATAATAGCAAATTATTCGAATTCCACAAATGTCCTCAATCTGATCAAATGGTGACTCTAATTTCTTTCTTTCAATCTTTTTAAGAAAAGAATCAAAGCTTTTAATTCGATACTCGATTGTAAGATAACCAACATTGATTTCTGAGAGTAGTATTTTCAATGCTTCAACTAAGTTCTTAGCTAACTTCTCATATTGATCTGCTAATTCAAAAAATTGTTTTTTTAATATATATATGTCTTTTTTCATGCTAACCTCCAAACTCTTGAATGATAATCATTCAAAAGCATCCCCACATAAGTTAATACTCCCTTAATGTACCCTCTCACTTCTATTATATTCAAAACTTGCTATAACTGCAAGTAATATCAGTAAGTACATAATTTCATGTAGTCATAAAAAACCACCACATTACCTGATTCCCTTATCTATTAACAGGAATCAAAACATAAAAAGTCACTCCATTTTCTTCATTCCTGACACCAACCATAAGCTGTAAGATATCAGCAATTGTTTTAACTATAGATAATCCTAATCCATGGCTAGAACTTCCAGAATGACTAGAATTATTTCCAGTGCAGAACACTTGCCAAATCTTATTCTTATCTTCATCTGGTATAGATTTTCCAGAATTAAACACCTCACAAACAACAAACTCATTTTCTTCTTTCACCGTTAATACAATCTTCTTATAATCATCCACATGATTCATTGCGTTAATTAAATAATTATTCAGCAACCGCTCTAACAGTTGATAATCCGTATAGATATTATGACTTGTACCAATTTGAGAGACAAATTCTATTTCTCTCGTTTTCATAATATTCTCATATCTTTCCACTAATCCGTTCATCAATGTTACGACCGAGAAACTTGTCTTATCAACATTCGTCTTACTCCACTCCAGTTCCGAATAACTTAGTATTTCATATACTAGCGCATTCATTTGATCGCATTCATCTACAATAACATTGCAATACTCCCTTATATCATCAATATTGTCTACCACTGAATGTTGGAGTCCTTCTGCATACCCTTTAATAACTGTAATCGGTGTCTTTAATTCATGGGTAATATTTCGAAATAGTTGTTTCCTATGTTCAATATCCGCTCTAAGCTGATTGATGTTTTGACTTAACTGAGACGACATAGAATTAATACTCGTAGCCAAATGTCCAACTTCATCAGGTGCGTGATAATCAACTTGATTGCTAAAATCTAATTTTGCAATACTTTCTGCAACGTTACTCATCTCAACAATCGGCTTAGTAATACGTTTGGATAGATAGATTGCAATTCCACCACCTATAAGTATAATAAACGCACCTACCATAATGTAGAACTTATTGGCAATAGCTACACTATCCTGAATACCTTTTATTGATTTTCTGAGAATTAAGTAATTGCCATCTTCTAATCTCTTCGTTAGAGTAATCTTATAATTACTCGTATTAGAAGTGGAGTCCTTCAATATACCAAAAGTATACCCTTTCATATCTCTATTCTGTAAAGCGATCTCACGCAAACTCTTTGATATCTCCTCATTAGGGCGTTTTTTTGAAACATACAGTATTTTCCCAACACGATTAATAACATAGACACTAATGCCTTCTTCTCTATCTACAGATATAATATAATCTTCGAAATCCCGAGAATTTTGCGTCTGATAAAAAGAGCTTATCTGATTTCCGATATCAACAAATATCTCTTTATTCTCTTTTATATAATATTTCTCTAAAAGGAAATTATTCGTAATCAATTCTACTAAGATTATAGCAATAATAAATCCACAAAATACGAATAATATCTTTCTTTCAATGGTCTTCACTCTTTCACCCTTACCTCCTTATCAAACAAAAATATAACACAATAACAAAATCTAGGTCTGCGGTGTTACCGTACTAGAATCAAGCATATATCCAGCACCCCTTATCGTATGAATATATTGACCACAATGTTTTAGTTTTGTTCGTAATGTTTTAATATGTGTATCTATTGTCCGAATGTCCCCGCTATAATCAAAGCCCCAAACATGGTCTAGAATCTGATTTCTTGAGAGAACACTCTTCCTATTCATAATCAAATACACTAACAATCGATATTCTTTACGATTCAATTCAACAATTTCATCAGATACTCTAACTTCATAAGTCAACTGATTCATCTGGACTTCACCTTCGCTGATAATACTCTCATTTTCTTTAATCTTTTTTCTCAAAATTGCATTCACACGCGCTACTAAAACCTCATAACTAAATGGCTTTGATATATAGTCATTGGCACCTGTATTCAGTCCCTTAATTTCATCCTGCTCACTACCTAATGCAGTTAACATGATAACAGGAACTTCTGAAAGTTTCCGTATCTGTGTTAAAACTTCTATCCCATTGAATAAAGGTAACATAATATCCAGTAAAACTAGCTCAATATCACGTTCCTCAAAGAATATTTTTAAAGCTTCACTACCATCACCAGCTTCTATGACTTGATAGCCTTCTTTTTTTAGAATGTCATGTATCAGTTTTCTCAAACGCTTGTCATCTTCGACTAATAAAATCTTCATCTGAAAGCAGTCCTCCTATATTTGTCTTCTCATCAATAAGTATATATTCATAAAGTGTCAAAATTGTTGCAATTACCAAATTTTAGTTATTAGGTTAATAACACCATAATTTATTATTTGAATAAACTATAACAGAGATATTATTAATCAGTAAGAGAGGAGAGCATCATGCCAATTAAAATATTCATAGACCAAGGACATAACCCTGAAACTGTTAATGCAGGTGCAGAAGGTTTTGGTTTACGTGAGCAAGATATAACATACAATGTAGGAATTTATCTTAGAGATATATTAAATAATGACTCCCGATTTGAAGCGAGAACTTCAAGAAATTCACCAACAGAAATCTTAGGATATAATAACACTTCCAGCTTGCAAGCTAGAGTGGAGATGGCAAATAGTTGGCCAGCTAATTATTTCATAAGTTTACACTGCAATGCCAGTGATAATCCAAACTATAATGGTACGGAAGTTTATGTAGAAAGAGCGTATTCTCAAGCATATTACCTTGCAGAATATGTCTTAAATGCCATCGTAAATAGAGTTGGTACTAGAGATAATGGAGTACGTATCAATCCTTCACTATATGTCCTTCGTAGAACAACTATGCCTGCTATATTAGTAGAAATGGGCTACATTACAAACTTCGAAGATTCTGAAAAATTACGTGATGATCAGTATCAATTTGCTTATGCGATATATGAGGGGTTACTAGAATACTTTGGTTTAGAACCTGAAGAAATGTAATATACATTAATAAAAAACAATCTCGAACATTGCATGTCTTATGCAACAATAGTTCGAGATTGTTTTTTGTATATAAACCTACTATTTCATTTCACTTGCGTATACTTTTTGCATCGAGAATCCCCTACCTCTGACCTCATTAACTTGGCTAATTATTACGAATGCATTCGGATCTATTTCCATAACCAGTTGATTTAATTTAGATAACTCCCTACTGCTAATTACAGATAACACCATTAGATTGTTGTTACGACACAATCCTGTTTCAGCCCGAATAAGTGTGGAACCACGATCTAATTGTCTAATAATCATTTGATTAATCTCTTCAAATTTCTCACTAACAATTTTAACCTGAAGTTGTGATTTTCCAAGCAATAAAACTTTATCTAGAACAATTGTATAAGTCAATACTAACAAAATTCCATATAGAACTTGTTCTACATTAGAGAATAAAATTTGTAATAATAAGATTGTAAAATCAATTACATATAATGATACAGAAACGGATATTGAAAATTTCTTATTAAGTACAAGTGGTGGAATGTCTACACCACCAGTTGATGCACCCACTCGCAATACAATTCCGATACCAAAACCGATCATAATACCGCCACATATAACTGCAAGTAACGGATCATTCGTAATACCACGTAATGCCGGAATTTGTTCTAATATTCCAAATATAAAAGGATAGTAGAAGGTACTTATTACTGTTGTTAATGCAAAAGCCTTACCAAGTACAAAAAATCCTAGCGTAAACATAGCAATATTAAACACGTAAACAAATAGTGTCATCGGAATATTGAATTGGTGATTGAAAAATAATGCAAGTCCCGTCGTCCCTCCCGTTATAAGATTGTTTGGCAAAATAAACATTACGATTGCTGCAGCGTAAATCGTATTTCCCAATAAAATATAAATCAAGTATTTCATATGCTTTTTTTGTAAATATTTCATCTGTCAAATCTCCTTCTTTATCAATCTACTAATTCACTATCTAGGCTTACATCTGCATTACTGCGCCATAATAAAGCACAAAAAAAGCAGACATCTGTCTGCTTTAAAATTCTATATAAAATTGTTTCCTATCATATCTTATTCGTTTATTTTCTAATTTATATTTCAATCTCATAATCATCACCAATATGATAATACCATTCATTTTGCAATTTGTAAACACAAAACTTGCAGATTACCGTTTAATACTAATAAATGATACCACTTCACTAGTGACACATTACAATGTAATTTTCCCGTTTACTGCTTACTTAAGAAATCTGTAGTTTTTCTTGCAATTTCCTTATAATTATTCCAATGCAGATAATGGTTTCCCTCTAGTATTACCACTTCACTATATTCTAGATGTCTTGTATATTCATCATAGTCTTCAGATACTTTACTTCCCTTTCCGTAGAAAAACAATACCGGCAACTTCTCATTCAATTGAATATCACTTGTAGTTTCTATATTTGCATCTAGATAGTTTCTCTCTTCTAGGACATTTTCGTTATAATAATTCCATATTGTAATAGCTTTCATTATCTTCCTATCTTTTTTTGTATAAGCATGGTTACTCTCATCAGGAAGATACTTGCTTGGGTTAATTGTTACTTCTAACCGAGATATTCCTAAAACTTCAGCATATTTCATTATCTTACTTGTCTTCTTATAATGGTTACCAATATAGACTTTCATATTAGGTAACGTACAGTCAATACCTACAATTGCCTTCACTTGTTCAGGATATCGATTTGTATAATAGATGGCATAAATACCCGCTTCTGAATGTGGCATTAAAACTATTTTACCTTTAACGCCTATATCCTCAAGTGCTAGGTGTATCTCCTGTGTTATATTCTCCACAGTTCTTGCTCTATCTGTTTTCTCACTATATCCGTATCCAAAAGGCTCAATTACTACCACACGATTCTTCTTAGATAATTCCTCTGCTAAGGGTCTAAAATCTAGCACAGGAGCTGCAGTCCCCAGTCTAGGTAATAAAACAATTGTGTTCTTCCCCTTTCCTTTACTATATACATGCATCTTTTTTCCGTAAATTTCAACCATTTCACCTGGTGCTTTGTATATTCCTTTTTCATAATTATCCTCTACGTAGTTAATTAGCAACCAACAAACCACAATCACTGGTACCCAAAAGAGAAGATTTTTTCCAAATTGCTTGACTTGCTTCATGCAATCACTCCTTTGCCATAGACCGGTGGCGCCTTTGACCGTCATCAATCTAACCTCTTATATACTATATTATACCAATAAAGGAATTGTATAACCATAATTTAGGCTTACAATTCCTTTTATAAACATATATTTTTGAAAGTTAGTAGATAATATGCGCATATCTAAATTCGGCTAATTGATAAGTGATAGTAATTTGAATAATAGTATAGCGATAATAAAAGTTATCAGTCCAGAAGCAAGTGCTAGTAAAAACTGTTGATAGGGTCTTTTTCCATATTCACGATTTTTGCTTATTTCGTCAAGGTGTTCACCATTATAAAATGCAACAATCTCTTTGTAAGTTTGTATATCATTCTCTTTTTTTAATTTTTCTACCTTTATAGCCAGAGTAAAAGTGATGGAAAATAGTATTAATGCAATAATTGCTCCATATAATTCAAAATAATATACTAATGGTGCCACAGATATCATTAAAACAATAAGTAAAACTGTGTATATCTTACCATAACGATAAAACTTTTTAATATCTTCTTCTTTGATTTCTTCTTCTTTAATTTCTTCTTTTTTGATTTCTTCCTTCATAATATCTAAATCTCCTTTTATTAATTGATCTAGAGATACACCAAACAAAGAACTCATTAACAGAATACTATGAATATCCGGATAACTTTTACCGTTTTCCCAGTTAGAAATCGTTTGACGGGTAACATAGATTTTTTCTGCTAATTCTTCTTGTGACAAGTTCATAATCGTACGATTTTTTTTGATTTGCTTATTTAGTTCCATGTTATGTCCTCCTTGTCTCATTGTAGTATGTATCCGATTCCTTATCTATCAAAAGGATTTGACACCATAGAAAATGAATGTAAAATGTTTTTGACATGGCTTTATTAGGAGATATTAGAAAGGTTTAAGTTATCAAATAAAACATTTCTTTACAATATTATACCATTTACATATGACAATGCCAATTAGAAAAGCACATCATTCCGGATGTGCTTTTCTATAAGCTACATAAATTTACTTACGCTTTCACATAAGGTTTCCCATGCCCAGGATACATCATTTTAATAGAATATGCCGATAACTTATTAACACTATCGGTTAATTGTTTAAAATCAAGAGCATTCATTGCAATTTGTGGTTTCTTAAGATTTGCATAAGTATCTCCCACTATACAATCACCTTGGTCTGTAATTATTGCAATAGATCCTTTCGTATGCCCTGGTAAAAGTAAAAGGGTTGCCTCTACCCCGTACGTATCTAGACGCATTTCATCTTCAATTAAGACATTTGGCAAGAATTCCTCAAATTCAGTGGCAATCCTTTCAGACACTTTTTTCATTAAAGGTTTTATGAATTTCATCACAACACGATACGCAAAACTCTTGTAATTACAACTTTTCATTATACTTTCTGAAGTTAATTGATTTACAAGGTATACATCATCTTTATGTAAAGCAATTGGTGCATCATACATTTCACTTAGATACTTTGCATTATAA
>NZ_CBDLAM010000014.1:0-37946 GCF_965301125.1 Anaerosporobacter sp.
ATGTGAATACAACAATCGAACAATTATGTGAGGAAACGAAAGATTCCGATGCTATTACCATATCAGTTGAAGATGAATGTTTGAATGTTAATATTAAAATAGGAGAAAACAATGCTTATACACAGATTGCTTTGTCAGAACTTTATGTCAGAGTAATGAATAGTAATACAGTCAACTGCTATGAGATAATATTAGAAATTATAGGTGAAGGCATCAACCAAAATATTATGGAATATGCTAATTATGCAAAATAAATTTTTATAAAATGGTTTGCTTGCAATCTTATATAAAAACAGATAGAATTAATGGATAATATTAGACAGCGGAGGTTACATATGAAGATTGTATGTTTGGAAGCAAATTGCTTGGGTGATGACGTTGATTTAACATGCCTTGAAGAATTCGGAGAAGTAACCGTATATGGTTCATCAACGGCAGATGATACCCCTGAGCGTGTGAAAGATGCAGAAGTAATTGTAGTGAACAAAGTACCGATGAATGCGAATACCTTGTCTGATGCAAAGAACCTAAAGGTAATTTGTGTTACAGCAACAGGTACGAATATCATTGATACGGAGTATACAAATGCAAGAGGAATTACTGTAATGAATGTAAAAGGTTATTCAACAGATGCAGTAGTACAACACACATTTGCATTGCTATTTTATGTATACGAGAAGCTAAGTTACTATGATCATTTTGTTAAATCAGGAGAGTATGTTAAGAATGATATATTCAGTCATTTTGATCAGAAGTTCTTTGAATTAAAAGGTAAAACATGGGGGATTATCGGGCTTGGTGATATAGGAAGAGGAGTTGCAAAGATTGCAGAAGCATTCGGATGTAAGATTATTTACTATTCCACATCTGGTAAGAATCATAATCAAGACTATACACAAGTGACATTAGATGAATTATTAAGTCAATCTGATATTGTATCAATTCATGCCCCTTTGAATGATCAAACAAGAGATTTGATTCGAGCAGAAGAATTAAATAAGATGAAAGAAACAGCAGTACTTATGAATCTTGGAAGAGGATCTATTGTTAATGAAGCTGATCTTGCAGATGCATTAGAGAAAGATAAGATTACAGCAGCTGCACTTGACGTATTATCGAAAGAGCCAATGACGCCTGATAATCCATTATTACGAATTCAAGATAGCACAAAACTTATTATTACACCACATATTGCTTGGGCGCCAGTTGAAACAAGAAGACGTGTCGTTGAAGAAGTTTGTCTGAATATGAGAGCTTATTTATCTGGAGTAGAGAGAAATATAGTAAAGTAGAGCAGTTGTGGAATTTAATGGGCTTGTAACATATGTAAAACTTGACAATAATGTAAAAAAATTTTTAGAATATTAAATAATTGTTTCTGTTGATTAATCAATGCAATTGGTAAAAGTTATAAAATAAACTTATCCAATTGCATTATTTTTATGCACAAATACTAGGAAAATTGCATAATGTAAATATATGTAGTTTATTATGGATGAAAAAGCCATGCCAAACACTTGATTTTTTTATCATCTGTGTTATACTTATTAAATAATTGTTAACAAAATGTTACTTACTTATTCGGATTTGTTTCTTAATTGTTATTATATATTACGATGTATTACGAAATTGAGTGAGTAAAAAATGGATTGCGGTAATATAGCTTTCCTACTGCAAGTGAGTGTTTGAAGAAGCACTTACAATTTCAAATTCATAATAATATATCGATTGTTATTATGTAACCAAAGATAACCAGTTTAAGGTTATTAAAAGGAGATTTATATGAAGATGAAAAAATTCTTGCTTTGTATGACTACAGCAGTATTAGTAGCCAATACAATCAGTATCAACGCATTTGCAGCGGAAGTGAATACAGTAGAACAGACACAGAACTCAGAAGTTGTAGAAACAACAGTAGATACTACAGATTCACAAGTAGAAGAATCTACTACAGGGGATTCTACCAACACAGAAGGTACTTCTACAACAGAAAACCAAGAGTCTGACTCAAGTGTAGTACAAGATACAACAACAGAAACATCTAGCGATAGTAAGAATGAAGAAACAGAATCTAAGGAAACAACAGATTCCAAAAAAGAGACAACAAAGACAACCACAAAAAAAACAACAACAAAGACAACAACAAAAACCACAACAAAGAAAACTAGCACAACTAAGAAAAAGACAACTGCTAAGAAAGTAAGTACAGTGTCTTATTCAAAAGCAGAATTAAGATTACTATCTGCACTTATTTATAGCGAAGCGAATGGACAGTCTTATGCTGGTAAATTGGCTGTAGGTATTGTTGTAGTAAATAGAATGGAATCAAAAGCATTCCCTAATACATTAAAAGGTGTAGTATATCAAAAATATCAATTTGGACCAGTTAGAAATGGCTCTTTAAATAAAGCATTAAAGGAATATGATAATAAGAGATTTACTTCTGCTCATGAGAAACAATGTATTAAGGCTGCGAAAGCTGCTTTAAGTGGAGTAAAGACAATCACATATAAAAAGAGTGGCAAGACGTTAAAGAAAAATCTTAGTGGATATTACTATTTCAGTGGTAGATTATCAAATTCAAGATTTAAACTAGGTGGCCATCAATTTAAGTAAAACTTACTTAGCTGTTACATTTAGGTGTAACAGCTTTTTTATTATAGAAAATTGTGCTTTCCAAGTATATAAGTATAAATATAGGAAAATATTATTAATAGCACTTTTCTAAATGAAGTAATTGTGGTATGATAAAGTTGAAAGTAATCTACTTTCTTTTTGCTGGTAAATCAAACCAGTAATATTTTTGGCTTTTATTAGTATTTGAACTATTTATCCTAAGAGTATTAGTATGTAGAGGATTACGATGATCCTTTAACATAAATGGTTCGATATACATGATTATATAATAGTAGTAACTTAGGAGGAGACATAGAATCATGGAAAATGTTTCAACAGAAAAAGAAGTTATATCTAAAAACTTCATTGAGCAAATAATTGATAGAGATATTGAAGAGGGCCATTGTAAACAGGTTGTTACAAGATTTCCGCCAGAACCAAACGGATATCTTCATATTGGACATGCAAAATCTATTTTATTAAATGATGGTTTAGCTAAAAAATATAATGGTAAATTCAATCTTCGTTTTGATGATACAAACCCAACAAAAGAAAAGACAGAGTTCGTACAATCTATAATTGAAGATGTAAAATGGATTGGTGGAGATTTCGAAGACCGATTATTTTTTGCATCTGATTACTTTGAACAAATGTATGAAGCTGCTGTTAAGTTAATTAAGAAAGGAAAAGCTTTCGTATGTGACTTAACTGCAGAAGAAATAAGAGAGTACAGAGGAACATTAACTGAACCAGGTAAGAACAGTCCTTATCGTGATAGAAGTGTAGAAGAAAACCTTACTTTATTTGAAGGAATGAAGAATGGTGAATTTGAAGATGGTACGAAAGTATTACGTGCTAAGATTGACATGACGTCTCCTAACATTAACATGAGAGATCCAGTAATCTATCGTGTGGCTCGTATGACTCACCACAATACAGGCGACAAATGGTGCATTTACCCTATGTATGATTTTGCTCATCCAATCGAAGATGCAATTGAAGGAATCACTCATTCTATCTGTACGTTAGAGTTTGAAGATCATAGACCATTATATGACTGGGTTGTTAGAGAATTAGAATATGAAAATCCTCCAAAACAAATTGAGTTTGCTAAGTTATATCTTACAAACGTTATTACTGGTAAGAGATATATTAAGAAATTAGTTGAAGAGAACATCGTAGATGGTTGGGATGATCCTAGATTAGTATCTATTAGTGCATTAAGAAGAAGAGGTTTTACGCCAGAATCTATTCGTAAGTTTATGGAATTATGTGGTGTATCTAAGAGTAATAGTTCTGTTGACTATGCAATGTTAGAATACTGTATTCGTGAAGATCTTAAACTTAAAAGACCAAGAGTTATGGCAGTATTAGATCCAATTAAACTTGTTATTACCAATTATCCAGAAGGCGAAATTGAATATCTTGATGCTGCAATCAATCAAGAAAATCCAGAGATGGGAACAAAAAAAGTACCATTTGGTAGAGAGTTATACATTGATCGTGAAGACTTCATGATTGAACCTCCGAAGAAATATTTCAGATTATTCCCAGGCAATGAAGTTCGCTTAATGAATGCATACTTTGTTACTTGTACGGATTATATTACAGATGAAAATGGTAAAGTTACTGAAGTTCACTGTACGTATGACCCTGAAACCAAAAATGGGACTGGTTTTACTGCGAGAAAAGTAAAAGGTACAATTCATTGGGTAGAAGCTACAACTGCAGTGAAAGCAGAAGTTCGTTTATATGAGAATATAGTAGATGAAGAAAAAGGCGTGTATAATGAGGATGGAAGTCTCAATTTAAATCCAAATTCATTAACAGTTCTTAATGAATGCTATATAGAACCAGCAATCAAAGAAGCCAAGTCATTAGATAGCTTCCAATTTTTAAGACAAGGATATTTCTGTGTGGATTGTAAGGATTCAAAAGAAGATCATTTAGTATTTAATCGAATTGTATCGTTAAAGAGTTCTTATAAACCAGCTTAGGGAGGGTGAAAAATGGCTAATTTATTTTCGGGATTAGAGAATTTTGGACTAGGCGAGTTACAAGGTCTAGATGTGTATAATACAGATGGCGATGAGAAGAAAGAAGGTAAGAAAGAAGTAGAAAAACAAAAAATTTCAGAAGCTGATTTCATCTTTGATAAGACCTATACTTGCCCTGTTTGTGATAATGAATTCAAGTCAAAAGCAATTAAAACGGGTAAGGTTAAGTTACTTGGCGCCGACTCTGATTTACGTCCAAAGTATCAACTTGTTGATTCATTAAAATATGATGCAATTGTTTGCCCTAGTTGTGGATATAGTGCATTAAATCGTTTCTTTAGCTATATGACAGCACCACAAGCAAAATTAATTAAAGAGCAAATTACGGTTAATTTCCGTGGTATTGAAGATAATGGAGAGTTCTATACTTATGACGATGCAATTACTCGTCATAAGTTAGTTCTTGTAAATACAATTGTTAAGAAAGCAAAGAATAGTGAAAGAGCCTATACTTGCCTAAAACTTGCTTGGTTAGTAAGAGGTAAAGCAGAGAGTCTTCCACTAGATACAGCTAATTATGATGCGGAAATTGCTAAATTAAAGTCAGAAGAAAATGAGTTTATATCGAATGCATACGAAGGATTTACAACAGCATTTTCAAAAGAAATGTTCCCAATGTGCGGAATGGATGAGAATACTGTTACATATCTAGTAGCAGACTTAGCAAGACGTTGTGGTAAGTTTGACGAAGCTGGAAGATGGATTTCCAGAGTGCTTGTTGCAAGAGATGCAAATGAACGTATCAAATCAAAAGCACGTGATTTAAGAGAACTTATTGTGCAAAATAAGAGCAAATAATAGATTAGAAGAATAAAGATAACAATAAAAGAAAGACAGGATTAAATGAATATCATGTCAATATGTAACAGAGAAGTTGTATATTGACATGTAATATATTTAATCTTGTCTTTCTTATATATATAACTAATGATGATTATTCTATAATTACGCTATTGGTTTTTTGAATGGTTCTAGGTAATGCATCTTGAGAGTTTTTCCAAGGCTCATTAGCATAACGATAATCGAATTTATCTATAAACCATTCTAAATCATCACGAACACGTTTCATGTTATCTAGATATAATTTGTTGAGGTCAGTTATGAAGGATTGTAGTGTATCACCGCTTAGTTGTTCAGGTGCCATCTGATAAAGATCTGCATAATGATTCGTACATAACCCCTTTGAGGTGCGGAATAAGTCGCGGAATTCAGATTCTTTTTTGTATAGATAGAAAACAGTGATAAGATAACGTTTATAGGTTTGCTCAATTCGATTGCATATAAAGCAAGAGTGGTTTACTGTTTCTATGTAAGAAGGAACCCCTCCAGCCTCTACCTTTTTCTTGAATAAAGAAGGAGCTGAAACTTTTTCTGAACTAGAGAGTTTCTCTAAATCAACGATGGTCTTGTCCATATGAGTCTTAAGCATAAGAGCTAATCCTAGGCGATTTTGGTTTTCGTATAATAGTTTGATATGACTATTGCAAAAACCTACTTTATCTGTAACAGCTCGAGTATCATCTTCCATATAGCTTGGTCCCATAGTGAAATCAATTGCCTTTAATTCCAAACTATTATACATGGAGCAAACAGGACATTCACAATCCTCTTTATAGGCATCCATAACAGGTATTGTATATAGTTGTTCTTTCATCGCGTAACCTCCAATCATGTGTAAAGGCTACTAGGTCTAATAGGATTGCTAGAACTAGTAAGTCGCCAGTAATTTCATTATAGCATAGGTTCTAAGAATTATGCTATAATGAATTAATTTGTAACCTGTATTTAGAATAATAGTTAGTAGGGAGTAAGTATGAAGATTAAAGTTGATAAGACTGGTATTATAATAGAAGAAATTGAACATTTTGATTTAAAACAGACCTTGGAATGTGGTCAATGTTTTCGATATGAATGTATTGGTGATAATGAATACATTATTATAGCTAAGAATCGTATGCTTCATTTGAAACAAGAAGGTCAAACACTATACTTTTATAATAGTACGATGGAAGACGTACAGTCTATATGGTGCCCATTTTTTGATTTGAACCGAGACTATGGTGCAATTAAGAAATGGCTAAATGAAAGGGATCATCTTATAGGGGAAGCAATGGAACAGAAATCTGGAGTAAGAATATTAAATCAAGATTTCTTTGAGATGCTAGTGACCTTCATAATATCGCAAAATAAGCAGATACCACATATAATGCAGATTGTTGCGCGTATATCAGAAAGATATGGTGAATATATTGGGGAGTGGAATGGTAAGAGTTATTACAGCTTTCCAACTCCAGAAGCATTAAGCAAAGCAACTGAACAGGATTTTCTTGATATGAAAGCAGGCTTTCGTGCCAAATACTTGGTGGATGCATGTAGGAGAGTTGTAAATCAGGAACTAAGCGAGACTGAGTTACGCCAGATGAATTATAACGATGCTCTTGAGAAGATTCAGATTATAAAAGGTGTTGGGGAGAAGGTAGGCAATTGTGTCTTACTGTTTGGATTAGGAAGAAGAGAAGCATTTCCAATTGATGTATGGATGATTCGAATTATGGAAAGACTCTATTTTGATAAGCCTGTAAAGAAAGAAGAGATGCAAGAGTTTGCTAAAGAACATTTTGGTGAGTATGGTGGTTATGCACAGCAATATTTATTCTATTTTGCAAGAGATAATCATGTGAAATAATAAAAAAAGAGAGTAAAGATGAGATAAAGAGAGTAAACAAAAGAATAGAAGAGGTATACCTTGAAAATCACGAAGTTTGCGAAAAACATTCAGTTGCATTTAAAAGGTAAATTTACTAATATATAAATAATCTTTTAGCACTCAATCAAAGTGAGTGCTAATAACATTAAAAAAGTAATGGCTACGGGTAAAGAATACACTTTCCGTAAAGACAAGAACAAGGAGGAATATTAATATGAAATTAGTACCTTTAGGAGACAAAGTTGTTTTAAAACAATTAGAGGCAGAAGAAACAACAAAATCAGGAATAGTTTTACCTGGTCAAGCGAAAGAAAAACCACAACAAGCGGAAGTTATTGCAGTAGGGCCTGGCGGAGTTGTAGATGGCAAAGAAGTTACAATGCAAGTTAAAGTTGGAGATAAAGTAATTTACTCTAAATATGCAGGTACAGAAGTTAAACTTGGAGAAGAAGAATACATTGTTGTAAAACAAAATGATATAGTTGCAATAGTAGAAGATTAGGCTATTAGTTATAAATGTAATAACCACTCGATGTTAAATTAAAATAGGAGGCAATACATTATGGCAAAAGAAATCAAATATGGTGCAGAAGCAAGAAAAGCTCTTGGAGCAGGTGTAGATAAATTAGCAAATACAGTTAAAGTAACATTAGGACCAAAAGGAAGAAACGTTGTTCTTGATAAATCATTCGGTGCTCCATTAATTACGAATGATGGTGTTACAATTGCGAAAGAAATTGAATTAGAAGATCCATTTGAAAACATGGGTGCTCAATTAGTAAAAGAAGTTGCAACTAAGACAAACGATGTTGCTGGTGATGGTACTACTACAGCTACTGTATTAGCACAAGCTATGGTTGTAGAAGGTATGAAGAACCTTGAAGCAGGAGCAAATCCTATTATCTTAAGAAAAGGTATGAAGAAAGCAACAGATTGTGCAGTAGAAGCAATTAAGAATATGAGTTCTAACGTTACTGGCAAAGAACAAATTGCTAAAGTTGCTGCAATCTCTGCAGGAGACGAAGAAGTTGGCCAATTAGTAGCAGATGCCATGGAAAAAGTTTCTAACGATGGTGTTATTACAATTGAAGAATCTAAGACTATGAAAACTGAACTCGATTTAGTTGAAGGTATGCAATTTGACCGTGGTTATGTATCAGCATACATGGCAACTGATATGGATAAGATGGTTGCAAACCTTGATAATCCATATATCTTAATCACAGATAAGAAAATCTCTAATATTCAAGAAATCTTACCAGTTCTTGAACAAATCGTTCAATCAGGCGCTAAATTATTAATTATTGCCGAAGATGTTGAAGGTGAAGCATTAACTACATTAGTTATTAATAAATTAAGAGGAACCTTCCAAGTAGTAGCTGTAAAAGCTCCTGGTTATGGTGATAGAAGAAAAGCAATGTTACAAGATATCGCTATCTTAACTGGTGGTACTGTAATCTCTGATGAACTAGGATTAGACTTAAAAGAAGCAACTATGGATCAACTTGGCCGTGCGAAATCTGTTAAAGTTGAAAAGGAAAATACAATCATCGTTGATGGTGAAGGCGACAAAGAAGAAATCGCTTCTAGAATTGCACAAATCAGAACTCAAATCGAAGAAACTACTTCTGATTTTGATAAAGAAAAATTACAAGAAAGACTTGCTAAACTTGCAGGTGGTGTAGCTGTTATCCGTGTTGGTGCTGCAACTGAAACTGAAATGCAAGAAGCTAAGTTACGTATGGAAGATGCTTTAGCAGCTACAAGAGCAGCTGTTGAAGAAGGTATCATCGCAGGTGGTGGATCTGCGTACATTCATGCTTCAAAAGAAGTTGCTAATCTTGTAACTACTATTGAAGGTGATGAGAAGACTGGTGCTAACTTAATTTTAAAAGCATTAGAAGCACCATTATTCACAATCTCAGCAAACGCTGGATTAGAAGGTGCTGTTGTTATCAGTAAAGTAAGAGAACAACAAGCAGGAATGGGATTCGATGCATTAAAAGAAGAATATGTTGATATGGTAGCGAATGGTATCCTTGACCCAGCTAAGGTTACAAGAAGTGCATTACAAAACGCAACAAGCGTAGCTTCTACATTACTTACAACAGAATCAGTTGTAGCTACAATTAAAAAAGATGAACCAGCTATGCCAGCAGGAGCAGGCGGCGGAATGGGAATGATGTAATTTAACCATAGCCCATCAAATAGGTAGTGGTTTTTGAATAAGACAATTTCCTTTGGTTATATGCATACGGTGTGTTAACCTAAAGGAAATTGTCTTTTTTACTTTTAAGAATTGATCTATTATTAGATTTATCAGCAGTTTATATAAATTTAATTACAATCCACTTTATTTTCCGTGCATTATTTAGTATAATGTATTTAATTGCTTATCTATAAGCAGGTAGTTTAGTGACATTGTAATTAGGAGGAAGTTTTAAATGGGAGAAACTTATGCAGAAGCAGGGGTACCAAGATTACCTACTGCGAAGACATACTTTATTAAATTTTTATTAGTTGTTTTAACATTAACATGTTTATTCTTAACTTTCACTCTATCAGCTATGTTATTTACATTTGTATTAGTTTGCATTATGGCAATATCAATGATATTCCCTAAACTTAATATTGAATATGAATATGTTTACTGTGACGGACAAATCGATTTTGATCGTATAAGTGGAAAAGCTAAGAGAAAAAGAATGTTACGTATTGATATGGAACAAGTGGAAATTGTTGCACCAGAGACTTCGCATGCACTTGATTCTTATCGCAATAATAATAGCTATACACTTAAGAATTTTAGTTCTTTAAGAAAAGACGTTAATCCATATGCGATTTACTATATCTCTGGCGAAGCAAGATATAAGATTCTATTTGAGCCAAGCGAAAAGATGCTTGAATGTATGAGACATAAAGCGCCTCGTAAAGTTATAATGCAATAGGAGTACATAGCTCTATACTGGTCACATACATTATTCTAATATATCTTATAAGAAATAATTATATAAAATAAGAATAAAAGCTGAAAAATTAATTTTATAACTGAAATTAGAAAAAGATTGTGTGAAAACAATCTTTTTTTCTATTTAATAGGTTGACAAGTTTATTTTTTTTAGTTATACTTGTGAAAATTACTGTCTATGACAGAAAGACATTTTGGAAAAAATGCCATTCAAAACTATTTATGAGAAAGTGAGGATATTTGAAATGGGAACAATTATCGGTGAAGGAATTACATTTGATGATGTGTTACTCGTACCTGCATATTCAGAGCATATTGCGAACCAAGTTGATTTAGCTACAAACTTAACCAAGAAAATTAGATTAAACATTCCTATGATGAGTGCGGGAATGGATACAGTTACAGAACATAGAATGGCAATTGCTATGGCTAGACAAGGTGGAATTGGAGTTATTCACAAGAATATGTCAGTAGAAGCACAAGCAGAAGAGGTAGACAAAGTAAAACGTTCAGAAAACGGCGTTATTACCGATCCATTTTATTTATCACCAGAACATACATTAGAAGATGCCAACAATTTAATGGCAAAATTCCGAATCTCTGGTGTTCCAATTACAGAAGGTAAAAGACTTGTTGGTATTATTACTAACCGTGATCTTAAATTCGAAACAGATTTTTCTAAGAAGATTAAAGATTGTATGACTAGTGAAGGTTTAATCACTGCACCAGAAGGAATTACTTTATCTGAAGCAAAAGAAATGCTTGCAACAGCTAGAAAAGAAAAATTACCAATCGTTGATAAAGATGGTAACCTTAAAGGTCTTATTACTATTAAAGACATTGAAAAGCAAATAAAATATCCATTATCTGCAAAAGATGCACAAGGAAGATTATTATGTGCGGCTGCTGTAGGTATTACAAATAATATTCTAGTTCGTGTGGATGCTTTAGTAAAAGCTAAAGTTGATGCAATCGTTATTGATTCAGCACATGGACATTCACTTAATGTTATTAATACAGTTAGAACGGTTAAAGAAAAATATCCAGATTTACAAGTTATTGCTGGTAACGTAGCTACAGGCGAAGGAACTAGAGCATTAATTGAAGCTGGTGCAGATGCAGTTAAAGTTGGTATTGGACCAGGATCAATCTGTACAACTCGTGTTGTTGCAGGTATCGGTGTTCCTCAAATCACAGCAATTATGGATTCATATGCAGTAGCTAAAGAATATGGAGTACCAATCATCGCTGATGGTGGAATCAAATATTCTGGAGATATGACTAAGGCAATCGCAGCAGGTGCTAACGTATGTATGATGGGTAGTATCTTCGCAGGTTGTGATGAAAGTCCTGGAACATTCGAATTATTCCAAGGTAGAAAGTACAAAGTATACCGTGGTATGGGATCTATCGCAGCTATGGAAAACGGAAGTAAAGACCGTTACTTCCAAACAGATGCTAAGAAATTAGTTCCAGAAGGTGTTGAAGGTCGTGTAGCTTATAAAGGAACTGTAGAGGATACAGTATTCCAACTTATGGGTGGTTTGCGTTCTGGTATGGGTTACTGCGGATGCCCAACAATTGAAGAGTTAAAAGAAAGAGGAAAATTCGTTAAGATTTCCGCTGCTTCATTAAAAGAAAGTCATCCACATGATATTCATATCACAAAAGAAGCACCTAACTATAGTGTAGAACAATAAGTAGATTCATTATGTAAATTTTATTATAGAAGAAACACCACAAAATCCATTTGGGTTCTGTGGTGTTTTTTGGTGAAGTTATATTACTAACGGGTTATTGCTTAGTATAAATACTGTTATGTTTAGCGAAAAAGATACTATAATAGTTAAGAATTTATTAATAGGTTGAAGCATAGCAAAAATTATGGAATAATAGGAGAGGAAATTTAAGAGAAGAAAAGTAGGACGGATGGAGTGTAATTACAATGAGGAAAAAACTAACAAGGGCACAATACAGAAGAAAGAAAAAGATGAAACGGTTATTAATACTTAGCAGTATGGTATTAATGTTTGTGACAGGGGTATGTCTCTTAGCCGGTGGAATCTCAAATGTTCTTCATGGAAGTTTGCTTGGACCAAAGAGTAAACCGACACTTAAGGTAGTAGATGGATTCTATGATAGTCTTAATATAGAAGAGATGCTACTTACACCGAATGAATATTCAAGACCAGAAACAGCACTTAATAAGGTAAATGGTGTGGTAATTCATTATACAGCCAATCCAGGAACCGATGCAGAAGCTAACCGAAATTATTTCGAGGGGCTAAAAGAAGGTAAGACATATAATAACGGGAATTATATCTATACCAGTAGCAATTTTATTATTGGATTAGAAGGAAACATAGTCCAGTGTGTTCCACTAAATGAAGTTGCCTATGCATCAAATGGTAGAAATGAAGATACCATATCTATTGAAGTGTGTCATCCAGATGAGACCGGGAAATTTACAGAAAAGACATATGAGTCTTTAGTTAAACTTACAGCATGGATTTGTTCAAACTATAATTTAAAGAAAGATGAAATCATTAGACATTACGATATTACAGGAAAGAACTGTCCGAAGTATTATGTAGAGAATGAAGAAGAATGGGAAAAATTTAAGAACGACGTATTTGAAATGATTGAAGAGAATGCAAAGTAAGGAATAATCCATAAAAACAATAATAGAAAAGAGACAGCAAATTAGTTCATTATTGAGCTACAGGCTGTCTCTTTTCTATTATAATACTAAGAAATTTTTATTCATTTAGGAAACTTTACTATATTTGTGTATCAAAAAATTAAATAACAAAACTCTTAATAACTTACAGTTGCTTCTTAACTATGTACTATAACTTAGAAGTACTTAGATGTGTAGCGTGTTTCGTGTTATAGTACGTAGTCAAGAAGCTGTCAAAGTGTATATAGAGTTTTGACTTTCAACTAAAACACGCACAAATATATCGATAAACGATCCTTATAAAGAAAGAGTAATATCTTTTCCGATCGGAGTGTATTTTGTGAACTTCACTCCTGCTGATTTAAGCATTCTCTTAGAAGCAATAACTGTTGGTGTATGTGCGTATTTATCATCCATGTAGATAATCTCTGCAATACCTTTTTGAATAATTGCCTTCGTACATTCATTACACGGGAAAAGAGATACATACACTTTTGAACCTTTAATATCAGAACCGGTGTAATTGAGTATGGCGTTAAGTTCAGCATGACAAACGTAGAAATATTTTGTATCAAGTGGATCACCTTCTCGCTCCCATGGGTATTCATCATCAGAGCAACCGTAAGGCATTCCATTATATCCAACAGATAGTATCTTATTATCTTGGCTAACAATACATGCGCCAACACTTGTACCAGGATCTTTACTTCTATTAGCAGATAACAAAGCTATCCCCATAAAATATGCATCCCAATTAATATAGTCTTGTTTCTTCATTAAGCACCTCCGCTAGAGTAGTTTTCATGCATATATTTTAACATTGAAATACACAATATGTAAATATACTTGATTAATATAGTGAAATAGTAAGTATTCCCTATTAGATTTAACTCTATTCAATTTACAGTAAAAAAGAGACGACTTTACATAAAGTTAACATTCAAAAAATATGAAGGTAACATTATAGGTGTAAATTATGTGGTGTAAGGAAGCGGTAACGAAACCAAAAGTTACCTTAAGTAGCAAAAGGGGCTACGAGTTAATCTTACATCATAAACTACATTTATAAAATGGAGGACAAAAACATGAGAATGAAGAGATTAGTAGCATTATGCATGGTGGGAGCGATGACATTAGCATTCGCTGGTTGCTCATCAAACAATGGAAAGAACAATGCAAAAGGAAATACAACAGAATCATCTGATTCAAATGGATCAACGGATGCGACAGACCAAACTTCAGACGATTCGTCAAACTTAAGTGGAACGGTAGTAATCACTGGTTCAACTTCAGTAGATAAAATCTTAAATGATATGATTGATGAATTCCAAGCGATGAATCCAGATGTAACTATTAACTATACAGGAACTGGTTCTTCAGCAGGTATTGCAGATACTTTAGCAGGTAGCAATGATTTAGGAGCATCATCAAGAGAAATGAAAGATGAAGAGAAAAAAGATAACTTAAAAGAAGTAGTATTTGCACATGATGGGATTGCGGTTGTTACAAGTCCAGCAAATCCTGTAACAGATATTTCTGTAGAAAACCTCGGAAAAATCTACAGTGGAGAAATCACTAATTGGAATCAAATAGGTGGAAATGATGCTCCTATCGTAGTAGTATCAAGAGAAGGCTCATCTGGTACTAGATCTGCTTTCGAAGAATTAATCAAATTAGAAGATTTAGGTGGATTAACAGATGATACATCAGTAGTAGAAGGAAATGGTAATGTTCAAATTTCAGTTGCTGGAAATGAAAATGCAATTGGTTATGTATCATTTTCATTCATCGATGAAACAGTTAAAGCACTTACAATAGAAGGTGTTGAAGCCACTGCTGAAAATGCAAAAGCTGGTACATATTCATTGTCAAGACCGTTCTTATTCGTTTATAACGAAGACAACTACACGCCTCAAACACAAGCATTTGTTGAATATGCAACTAGTGAAGAAGGCCAATCTTATGTAGAAGCACACGGAGGCATTAGGATAGATTAATATGAAAAAGAGAACGATACGCGAAAAAATAATTGAAACTTTATTTTTCCTATGTGCCATTATAAGCGTTATCAGTGTTATAGCAATCATAGTATTTGTATTCTCCAAAGGACTTAAACCGTTCTTTGGAGAAAATGCATACAGTTTTAAAGACTTCATAACTGGTGTTCGTTGGGACCCAGAGAATAACCAATATGGTGTATTCTATATGATAGTAGGATCTGTATTTGCTACAACTGGTGCGATTTTAATTGGTGTACCAATAGGATTATTAACAGCAGTATTTATAGCTGAAGTAGCACCAGAAAGCATAGTGAAGATTATCAAACCTGCAGTTGAATTACTTGCGGGTATTCCATCTGTTATTTACGGAGCATTTGGTATGGGTATCATCTTACCAATTATAGAGAAAATATCACCTCAGCCACAGGGACAGTCTCTGTTGGCAGTAATCCTTGTATTAACAATTATGATTTTACCTACTATTATTACATTATCAGAAAGTGCACTTCGTGCAGTACCAAAATCCTATCGTGAAGCTTCACTAGGATTAGGTGCTTCTAAGATGCAAACAATATTTAAAAGCGTTGTACCAGCAGCAAAATCAGGTATTTTATCTGCAACCGTATTAGGTATTGGTAGAGCAATTGGTGAAACAATGGCGGTTATGATGATTGCTGGTAATGCAATTGGTGGCATACCAACAAGTATCTGGGATAAAGTACGTCCATTGACAGTAAATATATCCATGGAGATGGGTTACGCTTCCGGAAGACATCAAGAAATGTTATTTGCAACTGGAGTTGTTTTATTCGTGTTTATCATGTTTGTTAATATAACAGTTATTCGTATTACTCGTAAAGCAGGTGAGAAATAATGAAAATGGAGAAAAACAGATCAAGAATAATTAAAGATGCAATAGGTAAGATTGTATTATATCTAGCTTCTGGAATAAGCGTAATGACATTGGTTGTCATTATAGGCTTTGTTTTCGTAAAAGGCTTGCCTGGAATTAATCTTAATTTCTTAACTAGAGATTGGCAGGATAAAACAACATTTGTTAAAGTAGAATTGGTAAACATTGAAGATACAGGTCTTGCAGATTCTTATATTGCATCCCTTGGTGCCTATGTGAAAAAAGATGCAGAAGGAAATTATTCTATTACAAAACTACAAAAAGACTCACCTCTTATAGATGCTAAGAATCTTAAAGGTGATGCGTATGAAGTTAAAGCAGATGATGTGATTACTAAGGTTGTTGCAACCAATGCAAAAGATTTAACATTAGAAGATTTAAACAAAGAACTTAATGATGCTGCGATGAATGGTGAAACGTTAAAACTTAAAGTTACACGTCCAGGTGGCGGTATTAAACCAATGATTGTATCGACTTTATATATTATACTATTATCTTTAGCAATTGCAGCTCCGATCGGTATATTATCAGCACTTTATCTTACAGAATATGCGAAGAAGGGTAAAATCTTAGGATTAATCCAATTTGCGATTCAGATGTTAGCAGGTATTCCTTCTATCATTTATGGTTTGTTTGGTATGTTAGTTTTTGTACAGATGTTTAAGATGCAATACTCTATATTAGCAGGTGCACTTACGTTAAGTATCTTATTGTTACCAACTATTATTTCAACGACATCGGAAGCTCTTAAAGCAATACCAAAGGGATATAGAGAATCCTCTCTTGGCCTAGGTGCTACCAAATTACAGACCAATTTCAAAGTCGTATTACCAAATGCGTTACCTGGTATCCTTGTAGCAATTATTTTAAGTATCGGACGTATTGTAGGGGAATCTGCAGCTTTAATTTGGACCGCAGGTACCATTGCACAGATTCCATCATCATTAACTGGTAATACAGCAAGTGCGGCAACATTAACTACGAAATTGTATCAAATACTGAAAGAAGAGGGTGATGTAGCGACAGCCTGTTCTATCGCAGTAATTATTATCTTATTAATTTGGTCACTTAATTTATTATCAAAATGGATTACAAAACGATTCACTGTAAAAAACTAAAATGGAAAAAGTAGCATATAGAAAAGGAGCTTATCAATGGAGAACAATGTAAAATTTCAAGTTCGTGATTTGGATTTATACTATGGTGATTTCCAAGCATTAAAGAAGATAAATATGGATATTATGAAGAACCAGATTACGGCATTCATTGGACCATCTGGCTGTGGTAAATCAACATTTCTTAAAACGATTAACCGTATGAATGATTTAGTAGAAGGAGTTCATATCGAAGGTACTATTCATATGGATGGAGTTAATATATACAAAGATATCGATGTAATTAATCTTCGTTCTAGAGTAGGTATGGTATTCCAACAACCGAATCCATTCCCTATGAGTATCTATGATAACGTAGCCTATGGCCCTAGAATTCATGGTATTAAGAAGAAGAGCCAATTAGACGAAATTGTAGAAAGAAGTCTTAAACAAGCAGCTATCTGGGATGAGGTTAAGGATAAATTAAAGAAGAATGCACAAGCAGTATCTGGTGGACAACAACAAAGAATCTGTATTGCAAGAACTTTAGCAGTAGATCCTGAAGTAATACTAATGGATGAACCAACATCTGCACTTGATCCAATTTCAACACTTAAGATAGAAGATTTAGCAGAAGAATTAAAGGATAAGTACACAATTATCATTGTTACGCATAATATGCAACAAGCGAGTAGAATTTCTGATAAAACCGCTTTCTTCTTGCATGGAGAAGTGATAGAATATGGAGAGACGAGTAAAATATTTAGTAATCCGAAAGAGCAAAAGACGGAAGACTACATTACAGGTCGATTTGGTTGATTACTTAGTTTTATGAATAAGAGTGCCATATGGATTCTCTTGAAAATATTACTAAAATCGTTTGATTAAAGGAGATAGGGTATGACGAGACATTTATTTATGCAAGAATTACGAGAATTAAATCAACATGTTATTCGTATGGGGAGCCTATTAGAGCAATCCATCAATGACGTTATTGTGGCGCTAGATAAAATAGATGCTTCACTTGCGAAAGAAATCATTAAAAATGATGATGCAATTGATGATTTAGAGCATCAAATTGAAAGAGAATGTATTACGATGATTGCAAAGCAACAACCATTAGCATCTGATTTACGTAAAGTTACTTCAATTATGAAGATTGTGACAGATGTAGAAAGAATAGCTGACCATTGTGCAGATATATCTGAATATATAATTTTATTAAGCGGACAAAACAATGTAATTGCTCCTAAGAACCTTAAAGAAATGGTTAATGTAATGAAGAGCATGGTAATTGAGACGATTGATAGCTTTGTAGAAGTAGATAGAGATAAAGCAAATAAAGTAATTGCAAAAGATGATATAGTAGATGATTACTTTGCTAGTATCAGTAATGAATTAACTGAAATTATGCAAGAAAATAAGAATGCGATTCCAGCCTGTGTTAGTTATCTAATGATTATCAAATATTTAGAGAGAATGGCTGATCACGCAACTAATATTGCAGAATGGATAGAATACATAATTACTGGTAAGATGATAGAGGGAAATTAGTAATTACGTTGCAATTACCATTTAGCAATTGTGCAGATAGTAAAGTGCGAGAAAGGAAGTAAGCTTATGAGTACGAAGACAATTCTGGCTGTTGATGATGAACCACATATTTTAGAACTGTTGCAATATAACCTAGAGAATGCAGGATATGAGGTAGTCAAGGCAGAAACTGGAGAGGAAGCGATGGATTATATTGAAAATCAATCATATGAATTCGCTGTTGTACTTCTTGATTGGATGTTACCAGGGATTGATGGCATTGAGGTTTTGAAACGAATTCGTATGAATGAGAAATATATGCATATACCAATCATAATGCTTACTGCTAAGAGCGATGAAATCAGTAAAGTAGTGGGACTAGAGATTGGTGCAGATGATTACTTAGCCAAACCATTTGGTGTGCACGAATTAATGGCAAGAATGAAAGCTGTTATGAGAAGAAGTGGTGGAGTGCAGCCAGTCACTTCAAATGAACAAGAAGAGATTATTAAGATTGATTCTTTAGTTATCAATAAAACGAGAAGAACCGTTGAGGTTGACGGTAAGAACGTGGACTTAGCATTAAAGGAATATGAATTATTATATCTACTAGCGAAAAACAAGGGAATTGTATTCACTAGGGAAAATCTTTTAGAGAAAATCTGGGGATATGATTATCTAGGAGAGACGAGAACAGTAGATGTTCATGTTCGAAATATACGAAAGAAAATAGAGAAAGATGATACCGCACCTACTTATATAAAGACTGTTCGAGGAATTGGCTATAAGTTTGGATGATGGGATACACGTCTTTGGTGTTAAACCATTAATGCGAAGGAGAGAGAAGTAGTGCAGAAGAAACTGATGTTTTCTTATTTGATTATTATTCTTGCAGCAGTAGGGATATCTATGTTCGCATCGTGGTCTAAAGGATATAGTTACCTTGATGAACGTACAAGAGAGTTTCATTTGAAGCAAGCTGAGATGTTGGCTGATACACTCTCTGATGCTAAGTTTGAATCATATGAAATATTTGTAGAAAAATATAGTCAAAAATATGGAATACGAATCACGATTATTAATAAAGATGGAGAGGTTCTTGCTGATTCCGAAACAACAGAACCTTTAGAAAACCATTCAACAAGGGAAGAAGTTATTCGTGCTCTTAATGAGGAACATGTTTCTATAATTCGTTATTCTAAAACAATGGGGCAGAAGTATGCATATAGTGCAGTACCAATTCATAATGAAAATTTGGATGGTGTAATGCGTATTTCTTTACCAGTATCTGAAATGACATCTTTGGATAGAAGTTTAGTCGGTACGATTATAGTAACGGTAATTTTCTGTATGCTAGGAGCAACATTACTAGCAGTGCTATTCACAAGGAATTTATCAAAACCAATAGATGATATTACGAAAGCTGCAGAAGGGATTTCTTCTGGTGATTACGAGACAAAAATTTATTCGAATGATACACAACAGATAGGACGTTTAGCAGAAGCATTTAACAGTATGAGTGATACTCTTAATACAAATATACGCGCACTTAAGAGAAGAAATATTGAATTCGATGCTATGTTAAAGAGTATGGCAAGTGGTGTTATCGCTATCGATAATAATGATATGGTTATGTTCACCAATGATATATTCGGTCAAATGGTGGAGTGTAGCAAAGATGAGATTGAGAGACAGCCGTTCTATACATTCATGAGAAATGCGGTATTATTCCAAATTGTTACTCAGGTACGTGAAACAAAAGAAACAGTAATGCGAGAAGGAACGATTGCTTTAGCAGATGAAAAGATATTTCGTGTTACCGCAACTCCGTTGTTAAGAGAAGATGAAAAGGATCTAGGAATCTTATTAATACTTGAAGATATTACCCAGATTCGTAAATTAGAGAATATACGTCGAGATTTTGTATCTAATGTTACACATGAACTTAAGACACCACTAACTTCTATTCGGGGATTTGTGGATACTTTAAAAGCAGGAGCGATTAAAGAGGAACGAGTAGCTGTTCGCTTCCTTGATATTATTGATATTGAATCAGAGCGACTATCAAGTTTAATCAATGACATCTTATTATTATCTGAGATAGAATCAAAAAAGGATAATGAAGTGGTTCCTTGTAATATGAATACTGTAATTAGCGATGTAATTGAATTACTACAACCTAAAATTGCGGATAAGAATGTAACGATTATCTATGAGCCAAAATCAGATATAGAAGATTATCCAGCAAATGTGGATCGTATGAAGCAATTATTAATAAATATACTCGATAATGCAGTGAAATATACAGAAGTTGGAACTATTACGATCCAATGTGAAGAGAAGAATAATAAATTGCTAATAAGCGTTGCTGATACAGGAATTGGTATGGAAGAAGAGCATCTAGACCGTATCTTTGAACGTTTTTATCGCGTGGATAAAGGACGCTCAAGAAAGATGGGAGGCACTGGTCTTGGATTATCAATTGTAAAACATATTGTGGAACGCTACAATGGAACAATCAAGGTAGAAAGTAAGTTAAACCAAGGTACTAAGTTTACTATTTATTTACCATATTAGCACGACAGAGTAGTATTGGTAAAAAGCGTAAATTGCCAAGAGTAAATAATATCCCATTTGTCTTTGCTTTTTTTTATTAAAATTTTTATTGAGTAAAATGGATTTGAGAGTCAAAAGGTCAAGTATTAGGAGGATGAAGCAAATGAAAATGAAAAGGTTTTTAAGTATTGTTTTGAGTTTAGTTTTAGTTTTTGCACTAAGTGCGTGTGGTAAGGACAACCAAGATTCGAAAAATCAAGAGACAGAAACAGCAACTTCAACAGATACATCAACGGATACAACAGATACAACACCAGATACATCTTCAGCCGATTATACATTAATTAAAGATGGAACACTTAGCGTAGGTGTAGAAATTGGTTACCCACCTTTTGAAGATTTTGCAGAAGATGGTGTAACACCAATTGGTTATGATATTGATTTTGCTAATGCTCTTGCTGAGAAGATGGGAGTTGAAGTGAATTTCATTAACACAGCTTGGGATGGAATCTTTAAAGGTATTGGAACAAATTATGATGTAGTAATTTCAGCAGTAACGATTGATCCGGAAAGAAAAAAATCAATGGATTTTTCAGATCCTTATATCGACAGTTATCAAGCAATTGTTGTTCCTAAAGATAGTAAAATTACTATTAGTAGTTTAAACGATCTTAATGGCAAATCAGTTGCTCTACAGAAGGAAACAACATCAGATGTGCTTATTACTGATATGATTGATACAGGAACTATTGATGCAACCGTAGTGGCAAATGAGAAAGTAATTACTTGCTTTACACAATTAACAAATGGAGAAGTTGATGTTGTTCTTTGTGATAGTACAGTAGCAGATGGTTATGTAGCATCTAACCCAGATAAGTATGTAAAAATATTTGAAGATAATACATCACCTGAACAATTTGGTGTTGCAATAGAAAAAGGTAATACTGGATTGCAAGCAGCTATTAACGCAGCAATAGCAGAATTAAAGGAAGAAGGTTTCTTTGATAGTAATATTGAAAAATGGTTTGGAGCAGGTGAATAAGACAAATGATAAAAGTAAAGAAGACTTTTAAAACAATCGTTAACATCAAAGAGTGGGAGAAAAACACAAAACAATTTTTCGGGACCATTTTTATTGCTTTTTTGATAATGACAGTATTTGCGTGCTTGAAGCCTTCAAAGTCAGAACTTATGAATAGTGCTACAGAAGTAGTAGAAAAAGCAATGAAAGATGATGAAGGGAAAACAAGGAAAGAGCTTACAGTAACATATAATAACTTATATTTTATTAATTACTGTTCTTTTGAAACTGCTGGTGCTAATGCAATCAGCGAAAAATATCTAGGCTTTGCTGGACAGATATATAATGCAGATGAAGGAGCAGCAAATGTTGCTGGACGTCTTGTTAATTATACATATCGTATGCTTGGATGCGGACAAGGAGTGTTATATGGTGCCAAACTAACAATATTCTTAACAACTGCATCTGTGCTATGCGGATTTATCTTAAGTATTTTCTTAGCATTAGGTAAGATATCTAAGAGTAAGCTGTTAAGCAAGCTATGTGGTGGGTACATATTTTTCTTCCGTGGAACACCACTGATGATTCAGATATTTGTAATCTATCTAGCGATACCAGGGATGATTCCGGGTTTCAATTGGAGAGGATTATTTAGTGACGGTGATCCCGATGCAGTATTCAAAGGAGCGTTCGTAGCCGCTTTTATAGCCTTTACATTGAATACGGCAGCATATTGTGCAGAAATTGTACGTGCGGCTATTCAATCCATTGATAAAGGGCAATTTGAAGCAGCTAAAGCGTTAGGCATGAGTTACGGACAGACAATGAAGCTTATTGTTATTCCACAATCTATTCGTAGATTGATACCACCAGTTTGTAATGAATTTATAATGGTTCTAAAGGATGTGTCCTTAGTATTTGTAATTGGTCTAATGGATATAACGACTATATCAAAGACGATTGCATCTTCAGGTTCGTATCTAGTTTTCATTCCTGCACTGGTTATTTACCTGCTAATAACTGCATTCTTTACATTTATCTTCAACAAGGTTGAGAAGAAGTTCTCTGTTTATGAATAGGAAGGAGTGTGGTTGTTAGATGGAAATGATACGTACAGAAAATATATGTAAGAATTTTGGTGATTTGAAAATCCTTAAGGATGTATCCTTAACAGTAAATCAAGGTGAGGTAGTTGTTATTATAGGGCCGTCGGGGGCTGGTAAATCTACTTTCTTAAGAGCATTAAATCACTTGGAGAAGGCAACTTCAGGTAAAATCTATATCGAAGAACAATTATTAGATGATAGAAAGAAAGAAATTAATCATTCTCCTTTATCTAAGAAAGAGAAGAACGAATTGCTTCTAAAGATGGGAATGGTTTTTCAAAGATTCAATCTATTCCCTCATAAGACAGCGTTAGAGAATGTTATGATTTCCCCAATTAATGTTAAGGGAATGAGTAAGGAAGAAGTAGAGCCAATGGCTAGAGAATTATTAACTCGCGTTGGTTTGGCTGATAGAATGGATGCGTATCCAAGTAAATTATCTGGCGGGCAACAACAACGTGTAGCTATTGCAAGAGCATTAGCAATGCAACCACAGATTATGTTATTTGATGAGCCAACTTCTGCACTTGATCCAGAACTAGTTGGTGACGTATTGAATGTTATGCAAGATTTAGCAAAAGAAGGTATGACAATGATATGCGTAACCCATGAGATGGGATTTGCAAAAGACGTGGCTGATAGAGTAGTGTTTATGTATGATGGAAGTATCCTTGAAGAAGGAACTCCGAAAGAAATATTCACTAACCCAAAAGAAGAACGAACAAAGGCATTCTTACAAAGTGTGTTATAAAGTATACATAGAATAAAAGAAAGAGGCTGTTACAAAATAGAAAAGGGTGTTGCAAAGTTTACTCAAATAGTATCTTGCAACCCCCTCTGCTATTTTGTAGCAGCCTCTTTGTATGTTTCTGATCCGCTTAACTGATAAAGTTTCTCAATATAAACGTTCTAGTATTACTTAAATATTAAAATCGGAAGCCTTAGATCTTCGTTTGCGTATACAAAAATCAATCAAAAATAAAATTAAACTTCCTAGTAAAACGAGACTGACAATTCCAATAGCACAGTACATAAAATACTCTTCTGGCAGAAGGTTGATTATTGGATCTGTTGACGGATCAAACAACCAATCATCGTTTCGAAACACAAGTTTATGAAAGAGTAGGAATGTCTTTTCAAAGTTGAGAGCTGTAGCAATTCCAACTATGGCAGGTAATACAATAATGGTAATAGCAGAGGTTCGTAAATAAGAGGTATCATGTTGTTTCTTTTTGTGTAGAATAATAAATAGTAGTAAAATACCTGTAATCGCTGCAATGTAATAAAAAGAAACAAAGATTACTTTAGTCTCAACAAAATGACTTGTACCACTTTCTGAGGAATCTAGAGAAGGAAATGACAGTTCACCTTTATAAAATGGAGAGCAATAATCTATAAGTGCGTCATAATTTTCAATTATGGTTTCTCGGTCTAAACCAGAAACTTTCTCAAGCTGCAAATGATCAATACTATTATAGTAGAGTGGTCTTGCATTTAATATAATGATAACTGAGATGGATATGAAGAATAAAGTAAATACTACCCCTATTATAATATTCGATATTTTGAATGATGAGTGTTTTTTATTAATAGTGTCCATATAAGCTCCTTTTGATTGTCGATAGAGCAATTGCGAGTTTTCGTTTTCTCTTCGATTATACGAATATCGCAATTACTAGTGATTAGATATTTGAATAATATGGATGATATCATATATGGAAAACACAAGTCAAGGAGTTGGGACAAACACTGCTAGGATTTGCATAAATTGAGAAGAAGTGCTATAGTAGTATTTTAGATTACATGCAAATCTTCACGTTTAAGAGTTTTGCGGTTCTAATTTATTAATAAATCCCCAGTATATTTATCGTTAATTGTAGCGTTGAAAACACTGTAGGGGGATTTTCATACATTTATCTTATTAGCTATGTTTTGGAAAGGAGCATAATATATATGACTAAAATTGATATTATATCAGGATTTTTAGGAGCTGGTAAAACAACTCTAATTAAGAAACTCATAGAAGAAGCTTTCAAAGGTGAAAAGCTAGTTTTAATTGAAAATGAATTTGGTGAAATTGGCATCGATGGTGGTTTCTTAAAAGAAGCTGGAATCGAGATTACTGAGATGAATTCAGGGTGTATCTGTTGTTCATTAGTTGGTGACTTTGGTACAGCTCTACAAGAAGTAATTACAAAATACTCTCCAGAAAGAATTATTATCGAACCTTCAGGAGTAGGTAAATTATCAGATGTAATTAATGCTGTTAAGAAAGTGAAAGACCAAAATGATTCAATCGTATTGAATAGTTTTACAACAGTTGCTGATGTGAATAAGTGTGGTATGTACATGAAAAACTTCGGTGAGTTCTATAATAACCAAGTAGAAAATGCCAATACCATTATTCTTAGCCGTACACAAACAACAACGGAGAAGAAACTAGATACATGTGTTAAAGCATTAAAAGAACATAATCCAGATGCAGTTATTATTACAACTCCATGGGAAGACATCACTGGAGAAACTATCCTAAAAGCAATGGAAAGAAAGACTGACCTTGCAGAAGAATTATTAAATAGCGAAGAAATCTGCCCAACATGTGGACGCCATCGTGGTGAAGGACATCATCGTGGTGAAGGACATCATCATGACCATGACCATGGATGCTGTGGACATGGCCATCATGAAGACCACGATCACGAATGCTGCGGAGGACACGGTCATCACGAAGACCATGACCATGAATGCTGTGGACATGACCATCATCATGATCATGAAGGACATCATCATGCAGATGATGTATTTACAAGTTGGGGTGTAGAAACACCACAAAAATATGAAGAAGATGAATTAAAAGATATTCTTGAAAAACTTTCAGGATCAGATGCTTATGGTATGGTTTTACGTGCGAAAGGTATCGTGCCAAGTACAGACAATTCCTGGTTACATTTTGACTTAGTACCAGGTGAATTTGAAGTTCGCCATGGAGCTGCTGATTACACAGGTAGATTATGCGTAATTGGTGCGAAATTGAAGATAGATGATATTGAAAAGCTATTCCATATTGCTTAATCTAGAGTATGTGTTAGGACAATATGAGGTAGGAAGATAGGTTGGAAAGGAGCTTGTTTGTTGATATGGCAGAGATACCAGTATACGTAATATCTGGATTTCTTGAAAGTGGTAAAACTACATTTCTTTCAGAAACAATCCGTGATGAAGATTTTCTAGATGGAGGACTTTCTCTTCTCATAACTTGCGAAGATGGAGAAGAAGAGTATGATGATAAAGAATTAGAACAGTTAAATGTAAAAAAAGTCATAATTGAAGAGGAAGAAGATTTAACAGAAGAATTGATGCTTGAACTTCAAAAAAACTATCATCCTGCTCGTGTATTAATTGAATATAATGGTATGTGGAAAGTGGAACGTTTGATTAATGAAGTACTTCCAAATCCATTTACTGTTGTTCAGATTATTACATTAGTTGATGCAACGACATTTGAAGTGTACATGAATAATATGCGTTCTATTATGGCAGAACAATTTAAAATGACAGATATGGTAATCTTCAATCGCTGTACAGATAAGACAAACCAATCCTTCTGTAGAAGAAATGTGAAGGCTGTTAATCGTCGTGTACAAGTGTATTTTGAAGGATTTAACGGTGAAGCGATTGAGGAAGAACCGGAGGAATTACCTTTTGATATCAATGCTCCTATTATAACATTAGAGGATGAAGATTTTGGACTTTGGTACATGGATGCTCTAGATAACTTAGATAATTATGTAGGAAAAACAATCAAGTTCCGAGGTTATGTATATAAACCAGATCGATTCCCAAAAGGAGTATTAGTTCCGGGAAGATTTGCAATGACATGTTGTGCAGATGATGTTGCTTTCATTGGATTTATCTGTAAGTACGAAGGTGCAGAACATTTTGTAAGTAAGCAATGGGTTAATGTTACTGCAACAATCGGTAAAGAATTTCAGAAAGAATATAAAAGCGAAGGACCAGTGCTTTATGCAAAGAGTATTGCATTAACTGGAGAACCAAAAGAAAAGTTAGTTTACTTTAGCTAAGTCTTGAACTATCTTTGAATAAGTTAAAAGGTTATAACAGAACTTAAAATAAGTGCTACACGAGCGTTAGGATACAACAATTGTAACTTAACGCTCGTTTTATGTAGACAATACAGCTTTGGTCTGGACTATTACACTCTATTAGCATAGAATATATATGATAATTGAAGAAATTTCAGCCAATATATTTAAGGTGAGTTTGAGTGTAGCGATAAGATGTTTTTGTACTGCGTATTACAATAACACCTTGATAGTAACAATCATAGTGGTCTTTTAGATGCCAGCGATTGATTAATTCATTTGTAGGAATATAGGTGTAGGAACCTAATGTGGAAGGGTCCATGAATATAATTGAAGTATCACTGTAGCCACATGCAACTACGTAATGACCATTATCCCAGGAGTTTCTATAATCAATAGAGGTATCCGCCCAGGCCTGAATCATTAGAATAACAGGAAGGCCTTGAACTAGAAAATCCTTCAATTTATCAATACTTACGTATTCGTAGAAGTTAGCCTCGTAGGAAAGAAAATGGCAAAGTCGTAGAATATCTCTAAAGTCTGTACCGTGTATTGGAATAGAGTGAAGTTCTTTCGAAAGATAGTCTTCTTGGTATTCATCTAGATAGTAGCCAAGTACACATTGTAAGGCAGCGGGGCCACAAGTATATGAGGTTGCTTGTCTGCATTTTGGAACAGGAATAATATAAGTTTTCATACCTCTCCTTGATAGATTAATGATTTAATTCAATATATGATACAAGCTATCTTAGATATGCATAGAGAGAAATATAATATAGGATATAAGTTTTATGGATAGAAAGGGAGTAGAAAATGTTAATAAGAGATGGAAAAATAGAAGACTACAATGCTGTGGAGAAAATAGCAAAACAAGTTCATGAATTACATGTTGGTTTTAGACCAGACATCTATCATTTGGTAGAAACAGTAATTGATGAGTATACATACAGTGAGTATATCAACACAAAAAGTATTATAGTAGCTGAGCAAGAACAAAAGATAGTGGGCTATATGATTAGCTATGTACGGGAAATAAGTTCACCAATGTTGAAGGGACGAAAAGTACTATTTATCGATAGCATTGCAGTTTTGGATGAACATAGAAGAGAAGGAATCGGATCAAAATTATTAGAATATGCAAAGAATTATGCAAAGGACAATGAATTACAAGCAGTAGAACTACAAGTGAATGCCAAGAATAAAAACGCATATCATACTTATAGTAACAATGGATTTATAGAAAAATCAATTAACATGGAGTTTAAATTATAGACAGTGAATGAGGTTGTAGTTTCTATTTTATTAATTAATAGGTGAAGGAGAGATAAATTGTTAGAGATTAAATTAATTCAATTAGAGGTGTCGAAAAAAGATAATCTATTTATTGAAGCAAGTGAATTCTGTAAAAAGTATGGGATAGAGCTAAATCAAGCAGATAATAAGTCACAGATTTTCGGCTTATATAATCCAGAATTATGTGGTATTGCAATTAACAAAGATAAGGATAAGGATTCTCTAGAAATCATAACTTTCTTCGTAACTGCTGGCAAGGAGATAGAAGAAGTTTTTTTATGGTATATCCTTAAATTCAATCAATATAATTATAACAGTATTTTCTGTAATACAGATATAGATACTAACTTATTAAAACAATTTGGATTTGATAACAACCTTATTAAGTCTAACAACAAGCAAATAGAAAACCCACAAGATATAATAATACGTCTTGAAAATGAAAAGGATTATAGACAAACGGAAGAACTAACTAGAAGTGCATTCTGGAATGTATATAATCCTGGGTGTAATGAGCATTTCATCTTGCATGAGTTAAGAAGAAAGGACACATATTTACCAGAATTGCATTATGTTGCTGAACATAAAGGAAAAGTGATTGGTAGTATCGTGTATTGTAAAGGAAAGATTGTAGACGAGTATGGAAAGGTTCATGAGGTAATCGGTTTTGGACCAATTAGTGTAAATCCAGAATATCAACGAGATGGAATTGGTTCTATGTTAATTAATCATACTAAGAAAAGAGCTAAAGAAATGGGCTTTGTAGCAATTCTTATATGTGGAAATCCTGATTATTATCATCGTTTTGGATTTAGAAGTGCGTCAGAGTATGATATTACTTTGTCAGATGGTAGCAGTTTCGATGCATTTATGGTTCTAGAATTAGAAGAGGGAGCTTTGAAGGAGCTTTCGGGCAGATATTATGAAGATGATGTATTTCATAATGCATCAAATGCAGAATTTCAAGAATATGATAAACAATTTGAGAAGAAGGTTATGGTTAAGACACCAACACAATTATAATAGACTTTTAATTAATAAGAATAAGTTATATCTAATTGAACAATTTTTAATGAATTGTATACTTGAGATTTGAGGATTAATGTAGTATAGTATCAGTAGAGATTCGTATGACTGGCGGAAAATGGGAGCACCCATAGGGAGTACGAATAATATAAAAGCCGACCGCCTGGGCAACCACACTATTTTGGTTACCTGGGCGGTTTTTCTATATCCATTGGAAAATTCAAGAATAATTTACCGAGGGGAGTCTAGTTAACATATAGCTACATGATTAACAGAAAAATCAGAAATTATAAGGCATTTTCTAATACACTCTATAAACCAAATAAACGATAGAAATAAGCCTTGGTAGACAAGATGTGTGGAACCATAGACGTAACAAAACAAATAGTTAGGTAAAAGGAGAGAGAACATGAGAGCATTAATTAGTGTATCAGACAAAACAGGTATTGTAGAATTTGCAAAGGAACTTGTAAGCCTTGGTATTGAAATTATTTCAACAGGTGGTACGTATAACAAGTTAAAGAGTGAAGGAATTCCTGCAATTGAGATTTCTGAGTTAACTGGCTTTCCTGAGTGTTTAGACGGTCGAGTAAAGACGTTACATCCAATTGTACACGCTGGGTTATTAGCAATGCGTAGTAAACCAGAACATATGAAACAACTAGAAGATCTGAATATCGAAACAATCGATATGGTTGTTGTAAATTTATATCCTTTCAAAGCAACAATCTTAAAAGATGGCGTTACAAGAGAAGAAGCAGTTGAAAACATTGATATCGGAGGGCCAACTATGCTTCGTAGTGCAGCTAAGAACTATCAAGATGTTGCAGTAGTAGTTGATCCTAGAGATTACGAAACTGTATTAAAAGAGCTAAAAGCAGATAAGCAAGTATCTCTTGATACAAAGTTCTACTTGATGCAAAAAGTGTTCATGCATACCTCAAACTATGATACAATGATCGCTGATTACTTAAAGAAGGAAAGAAACGATCATGAACTTCCTGAAACATTAACAATGACATTCGAAAAAGTTCAAGATATGAGATATGGTGAAAATCCACATCAAAAAGCAGCGTTCTATAGAGAGATTGGCAAGAAAGTAGGATCAATCGCAGATGCTGTTCAATTAAATGGTAAAGAATTATCCTTTAACAACATCAATGATACAAACGGCGCACTTGAATTATTAAAAGAATTCACAGAGCCAACAGTAGTAGCTTGTAAACATGGAAATCCATGTGGTGTAGGTAGTGATGAAAATATTGTTGTTGCTTGGGATAAAGCATTTGATGCAGATAAAGTTTCTATCTATGGTGGTATCGTAACTCTAAACCGTGAAGTTACTTTAGAACTTGCTGAAAAGATGAAACCAGTTTTCCTTGAAGTATTAGTAGCACCAAGTTATCAAAAAGAAGCTCTTGAATTGCTTCAAACTAAGAAAAACTTACGTGTACTTGAATTAAAAGATATCGAAGTACCACAAGATAAGAACGCATATGACCTTAAGAAAGTGAATGGGGGCTTAATCGTTCAAACAATAGATAGCGAATTATTAAATGAAGAAGACCTTAAAGTAGTTACTGACCGTGCTCCATCTGAAAAAGAAATGGAAGACATGAGATTCGCATGGAAAGTAGTTAAGTTTGTTAAATCTAACGGTATTGCACTAGCAAAGGATAAACAAACTATTGGTATTGGACCTGGTCAAGTAAATCGAGTTTGGTCAACAAAACAATGTATCGAGCATGCAGAAGAATTAATTAGTGCTGATGCAACAAAAGGTGCTGTATTAGCATCAGACGCATTCTTCCCATTTGATGACTGTGTAGAAGCAGCGCACCAAGCTGGAATTACAGCAATTATTCAACCAGGTGGATCAATCCGTGATGAAGATTCTATTAAGAAATGTAATGAGTACGGAATCGCAATGGTATTCACGGGAATGAGACATTTTAAACATTAATTAACAAGTGATTTAGATATATAATAGAACAACTTTCTTATGTAGCATAGAAGTATTGTGTGCTACAGGAAAGTTGTTTTTTTATCCTTTGTTTTGGTTGAGTGATATGGACTTATGTTATATAATAATAATGAAACACAAATATTACCAATAAACAGGAAGGAAAATAAATGGGGAAAAAGAAACTATTACGAATAGTGGCATTAATTAGTATACTTGTTTTAGTAGGGTGTAAATCAAATGATAAAACAAATAGAAAAAGTGATGATGTAGAAGATAATTCAGGAGTCACAGTAGAAGATACAAAAGACGTTACAGCTGAAGAAACTACAGAACAAGAAGTTATATTGTGTTATTGGGATGCAATGGATATGAAGTTATATAGGAATACTGTGAAGATGGAAAATCCAACACCAGAAAAAGCACTACAATTATTAACAGAAAAGTCTGAAGCTACAGGTATGGCTAGTAGATTACCAGATAAGATGATTATTGATGAAGTTGTGATAGATGAAGATAAGATTGCTACAGTAAATGTAACCGTAGATGAAGAAGATATGGGGAATTATTCGTCATCATGTTGGGCGGAAGCCATGGTAAATACCATTGTGCATACATTGATAGAAAACGAAATTTTTGGTATTGATAAAGTCGCATATGATGACACCTTGAATGAGATAACTACCTTTGTTGATGATATATATTTTGAGCTAAAAGATGGAGAAATCGTGACATTGGATATGAAATAATATATTGTGTGATAATGAGTAAAATTACTACAGTGAGGTTAGTTATGTATAAAATCATGATTATTGAAGACGATGCGAAGCTAAGAGAACAGATGAGTCAAATTCTTTTAGGATATGGATTTCAAGTAGTAGCAGTGCAAGATTTTCATAAAGTAGAAGAAGAATTTCTAGATAGTAAACCAGATTTGCTCATATTGGATATTAATCTACCTTACTATGATGGAAATTATTATTGTAGAATATTTCGCAGACATAGCAATGTTCCTATTATTATAGTATCAGCAAGGAACAGCGAGATGAGTCAAATCCTAAGTATTGAACTAGGAGCTGATGATTACATAGTAAAGCCATTTCCTTTGGAACTGTTTATAGCAAAGGTTAATGCAATGATACGAAGAACTTATGGAGATTATGCACAGGATACTGCAAATGCAGAAATTGCTACTAAGGGTAAACTAGCAGTAGGTAGCCTACAATTAGATGAGAAAAGTTTTAAAATCACTTCAGGTGGTAATGTAATAGAACTTAGCAAGAATGAATTCAAGTTGATGAAAGCTTTCTTAACGAAACCAAACGAAGTATTAACAAGAGAAGAATTATTAGAGGAATTATGGGATCAAAGTGATTTTGTAGATGATAATACACTAACTGTGAATATCACTCGATTAAGAGGTAAATTATCAGAATTAGGGTACGCTGATTGTATTAAGACAAAACGTGGAGTTGGATACGTGTTTGATATATAAGAAATATAAGGTGTGATAAAGGTTTCAATTAATGAATCTAGAGCTAAGAAAGGATTGGTAGTTATTCTAAAAGAAAAAGATATATTTCGAATGTTTGCAAAACGAATATGTATGGATACCATCTTTTATTTTACTGCGCCGATCCTGATTACGGTATTCTACAAGCTAAGTACAGGGAAACCAGTTGAGTTGCTTTATCCATATAGTATTGCTGTAACAATCTATTGTATATGGATGTTTGCACGTTACATATCGTATAGAAACTTCTATCATAGTCTTTATAAGATGGAGAAAAATTGTGCTTATAAGGGACAGTTTATGAAGGAGGATGAAATCAGAATAAATCGTGCTTTCAATCAGGTTCATAAACAATATCTTCAAGATATCAAAAAAATGGAGGTTGAAGGCGAAGAAAACAGAAGATTTCTATCAGCTTGGATTCATAGTATGAAAACTCCTATAACAGTTCAGGATCTAATTATTCAACGCCTTAATCGTGAAGAACTGGACGAGAAGACAGCCATTCAAGATATAATGGTTGAGAATACGAAATTGTTGTCGAGTTTAGATATGGTCCTTGCTATGATCCGCCTACAGGAGTTTGCCAAGGATTATAAACCCGAAGAATTTGATTTAGAGAACGAGATAAATCAAATTATTAATGACAACAAGCGATTATTCATCTATTCAAGTGTATTTCCTAAGGTGGTTAACGAATGCAATGATAGTGAAAGTACGAAGGTCTTATCTGATCGCAAATGGAATCGCCACATGTTGGAGCAGATTATTTCCAATGCTGTGAAATATTCTAAAGAAGAAGGCGTGGTAAAGAATATTGTATTTCGGCTTGCTAAAGAGGGGAAAAAGTCAGTACTTTATGTGGAAGACGAAGGAATCGGTATTGAAGAGACAGATTTAGCAAGAGTATTTGAACCTTTCTTCACAGGAGAAAATGGAAGGAATGGTAGAAACTCCTCAGGAATTGGACTTTATTTTTGCAAAGAGATTAGTGAACATATACAGTGTGAGTTAAGCATTGAATCTAAGATTTCAAAAGGTACAATAGTTAAGGTTGTTTATCTAAATTATCCAAGTGATGTATTAAATTCATTATGAATAAAAGAAGAATAAGGTCAGAATATTTATACAGTAGCATTGTATTAGTAGTTAATTAGATGGTGAGTGATAAATTGACATGTATGGTCTAGAGAGATAGGGATAAGAAAGCTTACAATATTGTAAGCTTTCTTTAGTTAAATCGATGTTACATAATGAGAAAAAACTGTATTATAAGTATATCGAAAGACAGTGATGAACCCAATAATTTGACTTATATGAATGTAGTGCAATTCTTATAATACAAGGAGGAGCTAACAAGATGAGCGTATTAGAGGCAAAGCAAATAACAAAGATATATGGTGATGCAAAAAGTGAGAGTTCTACAAAAGCTTTGAATGGAATTGATTTTCGAGTTGATGAAGGTGAATTTGTTGCAATTATGGGACCAAGTGGTAGTGGTAAATCTACACTTGTCAGCATATTAAGTGGAATTACAGAGCCAACAACAGGAAGTATTGATATTGGTGGAAAACGAATTGATCAGATGGATCGATTTGAGATGGCGCTGTTTCGAAGAAGGAGTTTGGGATTTGTATTCCAAGAGTTCAATCTATTAGATAGCCTAACGATTAAAGAAAATATCATATTGCCTATGGTGTTAGATAAGAAAGAAACTACCAAGATGAATGCTAAGGCAGCAGAAGTCATGAAGTTGTTTGATATTGAAAATATTGCGGATAAATATCCTTATGAAATCTCAGGAGGACAACAACAAAGAGCAGCCGTATGCCGTTCGCTTGTCAATGATCCTGTTATGGTGTTCGCAGATGAGCCTACAGGTAATCTAGACTCTAAGTCTGCCAATGCGGTTATGAATTGCTTCAAGAAAATGAATGAGGAGAAGAACACTACCATACTCATGGTTACTCATGATGTATTCGCAGCTAGTTTCTGCAAGAAAGTAATCTTTATCAAAGATGGAAGAATTTATCTAGAAGTAGCAAGCAAGGGAACAAGAAAAGAATTTTTTAACCGAATCCTAGATTGTCAAGCTGCCCTAGGAGGTGAGAATAATGACTTTTAGGGACGTTGCTATTAAGAATTTTAGGAAGAATATACGAAATTATTTTGCCTACTTCTTGTGTAGTAGTTTTAGCATAATGTTATTCTTCATGTATACAACAATGCTATTTAATGAAAGTCTTGCAGATGCCAATCAGATAGAGGTGCTTCAATATGTATTCCCTATCACATTAGTTGCAATCGGAGCATTTTCTATTTTCTTTATCAGCTATGCTCATAGAACCTTTTTAAAATGGCGTAATATGGAATTTGGAATCTATATGAGCCTTGGAATGAATGAAAAGGATATCAAAAACTTAGTGTTAGTAGAGAATGTGTTAATAGCAGGCGGTTCAATGATTGTTGGGATTTTAATAGGAACCTTGTTATCTAGATTGTTTCAGATGGTTGTCTTATCTATGATGGAGATCGATGATATTAAGTACCAGTTATCATTTACATCCTACCTTGTTACAATAGGAGTTTATCTGGTTATTTTTGCAATTGTATTAGTAGAAACGAATATTAAGATGAAGAAGATGAACATCGGTAATCTACTAAAAGATGCTAGAAAAAAAGAAGGACGAAAGTATAGGAAGAAAGATACGGTACTTGGTATATTAGGTTTCATAATCATGGTGGTAAGTATTATATCTGTAGCAATCATTGCGTCTAATGATAAATGGAACTCTAATCCTGTAATTCTTGCTGTATATATGATTGTATCATTTATTGGTTTATATATGGCACTTAGCTATGGTGGGAACTACGTAATTCATCTGTTTAAGAAGGGAAAGAACTATTACAAAAATCTAGTAACGATTACACAGATTCATCATAAATTTAATCAGAACAAAAAGATTATCTATATCTTAAGTATCTTAAGTACCATGACAATATTTCTTGTAGCATCTCCATTTGCATTATTAAGATTATCAGAGGACATTGCATTAATGAATCCCTATAGTCTAGAACTTATTGAAGGTAAGGAGGCTTATGATATTAGTGGAGAAGAATTAAGAAATAGATTTGCTTCATATGATATCAATAAATCTTTAGAAATTCCATTCCTTAAAGGGGAGATTAGGGTTAGTGGAGAGGAAGAAACATTAGAAAAACCAATCATGTCTGTTACTGATTACAATCAAATAGTAGAACAAAATATAGAGTTAGATGAGGGAGAAGTAATTCAATATATAATTGACTGGACACCAGGACTGCACGGAGTTGTTCCAGGAGAAGAGTACGAAATACTTGTAGGGGAGACAAGTGTCAAAGTAATAATGACGGATTCGATACGTGCGCCATGGAATATAGTTGCTTTTGGAAATGACGGTATTATTGTTATGAATGATACAGATTATGAGAAGTTTAAAGAAGTGGTTAGCAGCGAGTATCAATATTGCTACCATGGACTTGTGTTTGAAGACTGGAAGAAGTCTGGTGAGAGTGTTCTTACCCTGAAAGAGAAACTAGAAGAGAAGGCGGAGTATCCAATTAAGTCTACTATTACAGACTACGATGAGTTAAAGAATGGTTATTCGGTATTCTTATTCGTAACAACAGTGCTTGGCATCCTATTCTTTGTTGCAAGTGGAAGCGTATTGTATTTTAAACAGTTTTCAGAGATTGAGGAGCTTAAGAAAACCTTCTATCAGATGTTTAAGATTGGAATAACACAGAAGGAAATTAGCCATATTATAAGTAAGGAGCTATTGGTTATATTCTACTTGCCTTTGGTATTCGGAAGTTATATGGGCGTATCGCTTATTTATTTAATGACATTTATCGTAGGTGGAGGCGATATTATTAAACAGTTTCTTCAGACTGCTAGTGTTGTAATTGGATTGTACTTTGTACTACAAAGCATATTCTTTTTTATTACTAGGAGAAAATATATGGTAGAGCTTATCAGGTAACTTATTTACATTCATTAGTAGATTGCATTACGTAAAATTATGTATCATGTATCGGATAAATGCATAGACATAGATTGTATATGAGAGGTACAATTGAGCTAGTAATAAGACACTTAAATTATATACTGATTAATAATGATGAACACAGCAAAGAGACTACGATTATATTAGATTGATCATGGAGGGGGTTAATAATGAAGTCAAAGAAAATGAATGTAGTATGTATTATGTTAGCGGTATTACTAATTGTGGTATCTGGCTTATACATTAACGAAAAGCTAACGGATTCTAAAAGTGAAGAAGCTGTATCTACGAATGTTACAAACCAAGAGAATAAAGAAGATAGCGCTACGGAAAGTGAAGAAGAGACGACTACAACAAATCAAGAAAAAGTAGATTATAGTGACTTCTTAAATAGTGAACAAGGCTGGGCATTTAAATCAAAATGTTTTGAGTTCCTTAAGTCATATCTTGCTGGTGATGAAGCTTATATTAAGAGTAGTTTAGTTAAGCAAGAAGATATCTACGCATATGGTCATACATTTGACCAATTACAGTATATGGAGTTTAGGTTTATAAATTATGACGAAGCAACGAAAACGGCTAACGCAGACTACATTTTGGAACCAGAAAGCGAAGATAGTTTCGATTATTTGGATTTGACTTTACAATTAATTGATGGGGAATGGAAAGTTCTGTCCTATGGATTAGAAAAATAACTGTTCTATAACAAACAACAAAGAGGTGGAGAAAACGTTCTCCACCTCTTTATATG
>NZ_CBDLAM010000015.1:0-16386 GCF_965301125.1 Anaerosporobacter sp.
CCCGTCATATGCCTTAGCAACTTCAGAAGCAATATACATACCAAGACCATAATTCTCATTAGAACGTTCTTTTCGATTGGTATAGAACTGCTTTGTAGCATTCTCTATAGCTTCCTCACTAAAACCAGAACCGAAATCCTCTATTAATACCCGAAATATTCCTTCTTTGTAAGTAAAGGAAGCGCATATTTTTGTTGCTGAAGTCGTATGGGAATGCTCGATAGCATTTTTAATAATATTAATGATTGCTCGTGTTATTAATTCTTGATCCACAAGTATGGTTTCATTCTGATGTGAAATTGTTGTTACTAAATCCATTCCTTTTGTTTTGCATAAATCTTCTGCCTCCGTTATAATCCTATTAAGGAAACGATCAATTGGAAGCATTTCATTATTTTTTGATATGGTAAATTCACTCTTTGTTGCTTCAATCAACAATTTAATATACCTCTCAATTTTATCTATATTACTGCATATAGTAGAAGCATCCTCATAAATAGGTGTTAACTCAGTTTCTTCCAATATTAACTGTGCATTTCCCTTCATTATTGTAAGTGGTGTTCGAATATCATGGGCTAGTGCTGAAATGTGTGATTTTCTCATTTGTTCTGACTCCCATTCCTTTTTAAGGGAATCTGATAAGGCTATTTTCATATCGTTTAGTGCAACCAATACTTGATTTAATTCTTTAATTGTTGAATATTCCGTATCAAATTCTAATTCTTTATTCTGTATTTGATCCACAACTCCCAGTAGAGGCTTTAATTCTTTCTTTAATCTTCTTCCAATACTTGCTGCATTCACTACTAAAAGAGCAATAAAAACAACGAGAACTAAAAATATGGCTATAATATCTGGTCTTGGTAAGAACTTATCTAAAGTACCACTTGCAAAGCGAGCCGTGACCGTATACTGTATAACACAATAACCATCATTTCGTGGAATCACGTAAAATCTATTACCTGATGTGGACTCACTATTAATTGCCTTTTTAGCTTTATTAATTATATCTTTGTTCAAATTCCCCTCTATGTACTGGTAATTACTATCGAATATTCCATAGGTACATGTACTGGGTATTAATGTCTTATCAAATGGTTCACTTACTGCAATTGCATCTATATTCCTCTCTATAGCCCTCTCTGAATAGTTAGCTGGTAGAATCGTCTCCGTATTGAGGCCTACCTGAAACAGTATAAGAATTGTAGCGATTTCAAACAAAACACCAAATGATAGAATAATCATTTGCTTTAAGACTATTAAGAATAATGTACTCTGCTTTCTTTTTAAACCCATTTATACCCAATCCCCCAAACTGTTTCTATCGGATTTTTCCCCTTACTGGTAAGCTTTGCTCTGATATTTTTTATATGTTCCCGTATGGTACTATTATCACTTTCCGAGTCATAACCGTAAATTCCTACAAGTATTTGTTCTAATGAAAATACCTGCCCTTTGCTTCTTATTAGAAATTCGCAGATTTCATATTCACTTTTGGTAAGTTTAATACGATCTTGATTCAAATAAAGTGCTTTTTCTGATAAATCTACTATGAAATCATCTGCTAATAGTTTCTGTCGATATTCTCTTTGTTCTCTCCTTAGATGAGCATTCACTCTCGCACGTAACTCCCCTAAACCAAATGGTTTTTTTATGTAATCATCTGCTCCAATTGCTAATCCCTGAGTTAAATCTTCTTCCATTGTCTTAGCCGTAATAAATATAATAGGACAATCCACTTTTTCCCGTATCTTCCTACAGTATGTAAATCCATCTATGCCAGGCATCATAACATCTAAAAGGATGAGATCATATCGGATAAGCAAGTTTTCTTCTACCTGGTTCACATTATTAAAAGTATCTACCCTGTGACAATCCTTTTCAAGTGCCCTTTTTATAATAGAAAGTATTTGCATATCATCATCGATTGCAAGTATCGTAGCCATTTCATCACCACCCTAATTTTATTATACCATAATTACTTACTAACAGCCTCCATATATTTTGAGTTCAATACAACTGCAACCTTTTCAGATGTATCGAAATCTTTTACGCTATATAGCCAACCAAAACTCAAAATATAACGCTCTTTTACCTTATTATCTCTTACAATATATGTTTTTCGCAACTCCACTTTATCCAAAATATTATAGTCCTCATCAATTGTTATGTATTCATTGATTTTTCCGATTGGAACGTCTATACTATCTACACTAATTTCATTCCCAATAATCGCATAAGTTTCATCACCTAGCGTAAATTCAGAAAATGTTTCTTTATTTAGTTCACCTTTTGGTAAATCTTTCTCTATTAATACATTCTCTATTGCAATATCAAATAAATCCTCGGTTTTGGAACAGCCAGATATATTGATTAAGCAAATACCTAAGAACAAACTTACTACATATCTTGCTTTTTGATGTTTAAAATTCTTACGAAGTTTTTTTGTTTCTAATATACATTTCATAATAAAAATCCTCCATACTTTATTCATAACTAAAGTATAGAGGACATTTATAAGGATTTTATAAGGATATAGAATTTAATTCTCAAAAAATGATTATTCTGTGCATTCATAATTGCGCCAATAGAAGCCACTGGATGTCCCAATTGGTATAATAGATTAGTTCCAATCATATTCATGTAAGAGATAATAATAAGAAGGATGATAGTAGATGCAAAATGTTAAAGTCCATTTACGCCCCCTGGTTATTAATATAAATTTACCTACGGTTCTAAAAACAGCTATACTTCCGGGAGACTCAATTGAAAGGCTATTTATAGCAACCCAGATAGGCGAAATCTTTTATATTGGAAATGGAGTTATAGAGACTTTTTTAGATATTCGCTCACGTATCTTAGCACTAGGTGTTTCTACTGGTGGATATGATGAACGAGGGTTGTTAGGACTAGCGTTCCATCCTGAATTTAATAAAAATGGTCTATTATATCTTCATTATTCAGTAGCTGGGACACAGGGGCCAAGTGCTCTTTCTAGTTCCTTTCAACCGAATCCCTGCGACTTAAGTACCCTAAACCTTAAGTGGACGAATAGAGAAGTACAATATAATCACATTGATACAGTTGAAGAATGGATTTTACAATCAAATGCTCAGCCTCAAAAAAGTCGGACATTACTTAATATAAGAAGGCCATTTCTTAATCATAATGGCGTTAATAGCCTAAACTTTTCACCTGAAACAGGAAAACTTGTTTTAACAACCGGAGATGGTGGATCAGGTTATGATCCTTTTAATCTTAGCCAAGATGATATGGAAATCGCAGGAAAGATAATTGAAATTGATGTAGATAAGAATACTTCAATTGCTAATTCTCCTGTAGTTACACGTTTTGATGAACTTCCTACATCTATTCAAGAAACTCTAACGGTAATTACTAAAGGGGTACGCAATATACCAGGAATCTCATTTCAAAGGCTTAATAATCAGTATATCAAATATGTGGGAAATGTCGGACAGGATTTGGTAGAGTCGATTTTTTCCTTCCTTCTATATAAACCAATACCGGTTACTGAACTTGTTCAGGCATCTTTAATGAAATCTGAACCTAATCTTGATGGATTTATTAACCTAGGCTGGCGAGGGTGGGAAGGTGATCTTCCTACTTCTATAATGAGGAGTTGCCCTACAAATTCATCTTTAGATACGAAAACAATCGCTTATTATGATGAAGCAGTAAAAACTTCTGTGCAACGACTTTATCCTCTTACTTGTTATTATCATAATGATTCTAGAACTGATAAATTCGGCGCAACTGCGCTTACAGGTATTCAGCCCTATATGGGAAATGAAATCTCCGATTTAACTGGAAAGGTTGTGTTTACCGATCTGGCTAAGGATGAAGAATCACCTCCTCCAAACAGAGGGGTTTTGGCTTATACTAACGTACGATCAGATTGTAAACTAAATGATTTCAGTGTTATTGAAACTGATTATGATTTTGGGGCACAATCGGCTTATTATGTAAGTTTGGGAACGAATATGGATCAAACCAGACTATATTTAGGCGTTTATACTTCTATGAATGTATCTAATTTTAACCAAGGCACTATTTTTGAAATCATTTCATAATTTGTTCTATAAAATAGTTCTTACTACTAGGGGATGTTATTTTATTGAAAAAAATAGATATCATTAAGTTTGTATGTGCTGGCGGTATGTTAACAGCATTAGCTGTACTATTCCAATCAGCACCTGTTTTCTTAGCTGCGTTAGGATTACTATTAAGTACATTAAGTACACTTCCTATTGCTATCGCTGCTGTATCAAATGTTTCACTTGGATTTTGTGTATTATTGTCATCTGCACTAATTCTTACTCTTATTAGTGTACAGGAAGCAATTATTCTTCTACTTAGTACTGGGTTGTTAGGTATTGTTATCGGAGCATTGCTTTATAAAAAGGGTATAATAATTTCCATCGTATTTTCCAGTATATCATTGGCTCTTGGGATGATATGCTTAACCTACATAATAGGCATTCCAGCTTTCTTAGATTTTGCTAACTCATTATCTACTTCTTTAACACTTATTATTTTTTTCTTATTTTCACTTGCATACGCTAGCATCTGGAATTTTTGCCTTATAAAATTTGTGAACTATCTTAAAAGAATTAAGGCGATTCGTTAATAACGCTACAATAAAGCAGGGAAAAAGGGGTTATCACAAAATGTGCCCCTTTACTGCAATGATTATTTCATTATTTTTCTTGGAACTTTCTGTGCCAAGAAATTTTGCGAACCGATTTAACTCACAGAAAATGCTTTCTAACATCGCCTCGCTCGGATTTATGTTTGGCTCCCACCACCAATTTTTAATGGTGAACAACTCTGACTTGCTAATTGCTTCAGGCTCAAATCTTGCTACAAATTGATTATTGTACATAACTGGAATAACATAGTATCCATACTTACGTTTTACAACAGGCGTATATACCTCCCAGCGATAGGAAAATCCAAAGATTTTTTCCAACAAAGTGCGATCCCACATTATATTATCTAACGGTGCTATAAATCTGGTATAGTCGCCTTTTTGCACATCATGAAGTCCTTGGTTCAGTTCCGGAATCGCATAAAAATCCTCTGATATACCTTCGATTTTACATAAATCAATTTCTCCATTTTCAACTAAATGATTCAAAGTTTTCTTTCTTAAGTCATTTTGGTCTAAGTAATGTCCTTGCCATGCACCTCCACGCTTATCCCATACAATTCCAATACAGGCTATTCTTCTTTTTACATACCAATTCAAAAATTCTTCCATCGACATATCATCAAAAGGGGAATATTCTTTATTTGAAATTATACGTTCCGTTAAGTCAAAATATTTTTGCGTTCCTTTTTTCTCTTTTATACAAAGTTCGCCTGTATTATAGAGATAATCTAACGCAACACTAGATAGCTTCTTATGTCCCCATCTACTTTCTCTCACTTCTCCAATGGAAATATCTTTCGTTCCCGTTGCACCATGTTCTGCAACAAAAGCCTTTACATCATCAATAATATCAAGTGCTCCCATCTGATTTCTATGTTGTAAGGTAGAAATAACCGATTTTGTATGTGCTTCTCGCACTTTTGTAAACTTTCCAAAATCCCTTGTGCAATAAATACACATCTCTTTATCAACACCATCAATCAAGCTATGTTCGTCATATAATAGAGAAAAAAGATGCTCTGGCTTATAATTATCTATTCTTGCCTGTAACACGAGATCAGCATTTCGTCCTACCACATTCAGAGGATCATACTGAATACTACCGATACGATTCATTATAGTCCTTACGCCATCAATCCCTGTAAGTTCTTCCTTTCCATCCAGATTTTGATATCGAATCAACATTTTAATTGCGTCTTCTTTTAAGTAAGTAGTCACTTTAATCCTCCATATCCCTCTACGATTTTTCGTATAATATCCTTTATATCCAGATAATAACATTAAAACTAATACTTTCATAAATGTAACAATTTTACACAACAGTGTCAACTACCAAGTATCCATTATAACTAATATGTTCTTTACTACCCAGTAATTTAGATCAACGGAAAAAGTGCGGTTCCAACTCATGAAACCGCACTTAAAATGTAGGCTACAAATTCGTGTAAGGCATTGACTACAATGTATAAGCAACTTCAAACCCGCTACGAACAGCTCCTTCAATACGACCAACCTTCGCTGCATCGCCAATTACGAATACTTTATCGCATAACTCTTTTGTAGCTTCCTCTAACGGATTCACAGAATGCACACCTAATGCTAAAACTACATAATCAATAGGATATTCTTCTTTCGTACCTTCTTTTACATTTTCAAGAACAACAGCCTTCTTTTTAATTTCTACTAATTTTGTCTTATCTTTATAAGTTACATTATATTTTGAGAGCTTATCCATAGCATCAAGATAATGCTGTACATAAAGTCCCTCTCCAACGGAATCTTTCATCTCCACAACTGTAACATCATTTCCTTTTTCACATAAGAACTCAGCAGTTTCTAGTCCAGTTGCACCAGATCCTATAACTGCCACTTTCTTACCTTCTAGTACTTTCTGCTCACATAACACTTCTTTGAATGTTACTGCATTCTCCAAATTGATTCCTGGTATTGATGCTGGCTTAATTGGTGCTCCACCAGTAGCCAAGATGATAGCATATGGATTATAAGAGGCAATTAATTCCTTCGTTGCTTCTACATTTGCTTGGATTGAAACACCTAACTTCTTAAGTTGAACTAATTCATACTCAACGATCCAATCCATCTTTTCTTTACGAGGAGGACGAGCGCCAATATTAATTTGTCCGCCAACCTTTCCTTCCTTCTCTAATACTACTACGTTGAAATTTCTTAATGCTAAAACTCTAGCAGCCTCTAGTCCAGCTACACCAGCTCCGACAACTACTACTGTTTTACCATCTCCGTCTTTTTTGTAGTCCGGATATTTATGTTCACGTCCTGCCCTTGGATTTACTCCACATTTAACTGGTCCAATTCCTGCAATGGCGTCACTTACTAAAGTTTCAAAACAGAATGTACAAGAGATACAACGATTGATTTCGTCTTCTCTTCCTTCCATCGCTTTCTTCGCCCACTCTGGATCCGCAACAACTGCACGACCTAATCCAACGAAATCAACTAAGCCTTCTTCTAACATCTTCTCAGCAAACCATGGCTCTTTAATCATATTAACAGCAATAACAGGTATCTGTACAGCATCTTTAACTGCACGTATTAATGGTGTACGGCAACCTTGTGGATATGTAGTTGGTTCTGATAAAGAATTGAAGGATTCATATATACCATTAGAGACATTAATGTAATCAATTCCTAGCTTCTCTAACTCTTGACAGACTTTTACGCCGTCTTCTATTCTAAGATATTCTTCCACCCCATTAGGTGCAAGTAATTCATCTACTGTTAAACGAATACCTAGGGTAAATTCCTTACCACAAGCACTACGAATTCCTTCGATAATTTCTTTTACAAATTGCAATCTTCCCTCAAATGAACCTCCGAATCGATCTGTACGTTGATTCGTATATGGACTTAAGAATTGTGAAATAAGATAACCGTGTGCACCATGTAATTCTACACCGTCTACTCCTGCTGCCTTGGCACGTTTTGCTCCTGCAACGAATTTTCCAATAACAGTTTCAACTTCTTCTGTGGTCATTTCATGGGTTTCTTGTGCACAAACACCACAGGATTTTGTTGATGATGACCAAACTGGTTCATTACTATTCAGATTCGAGAAAGTTTCTCTTCCTGGATGATGTAGTTGTACTAACACTTTAACATCTTCTTCGTGAATGGCTTGTACTGCCTTTGCTAGTGGTTCAATCTGTTCATCTCTGGCAACACTTGCCTGCCAAGGTGCTGCAACTCCATGTTCGTCATCGATACGCGTATTCTCCATAATAATCATACCGACTCCGCCTCTTGCACGTTCCATCAGATATGCTAGGAAATCCTCTCCAACACATTGATTGTCATCTGATATTCCCATTGCTAATGGGCACATTACAACACGATTTTTAATAGATAAGTTACCAATCTTTCCTTGTTCAAATAATTTTGAATACTTCATGTACTGTCCTCTCCTTTACTAAAGTCAACTAAGTTGTAGACTTACGAATAATAAAAGTTTTGCAGTTACCATTTAGATAGCCAAAAGGGCACAAATACCTGCGTATCGCGCCTCCATATCTTATAGTATATAATACTGATTTTTTCCTGTCAAGACAGCTGTAATATCATATATTAACTCTTTAAAATATTAAGTCAACTACGGTATATCCTTTATTTATATCTTTCCGTATCTTGCTTTTTCATAACGTACATGCAGTTCTTTCCCCTCATCTGTTTCAGCAATCCCCGCCCCGATCTCAATTTCGAGTGGAGTTTCATAACCAAGCGGTGGTTCCTTTCGGTGCTTCTTAATTACCTTTCGGTATTGTCGTCTGATTTTTTCTCTTTCCGAATCGTTCCTTACCTCATTCTTATCTGAATCCACTTTACTCTCTACAACCTCTGATTCTTTTAGTTCCTCAACGATATCACCATTTTCATCATAGGCCTCTCTGAAAATATGAAAGTTCTCTCGGATTTTCTTGATGATTACTATCACAATCGCTACCATTATTCCTGAACCAAGTAAATAGAAAAAGATATTAAGCCATATTGGTGCTTCTTTAGGCTCTCCCTCTTCTTCTACATATTCCAGAAATGGATCTTTCGTTGTTTTACTTGACTGTTCATTTTCCAGATCACTATAATCAACTTCTCTTTCCAAAACCCATGCTCTATAATCTTCATATTGCCTTTTATTAATAGTAAGAAGTGAAGGAATGACAGAAATTCCAAGTAATAAAATAAAGATTGCAAGAAAGTTGCCGCTTATTACATATAATCTCTTAATTGGCACATTACGCACGGTATTGTTTTGGGATAAATATTCTTCTGTGTTATCAATATATTTATATAGGATTAAAACGATCAGATAAATAATCGAACTGATAAGGGCGACATTACACATATGAGGGTTATCAAAATTCTTGCATAACAGATACACGATTACAAAAATAGCATTTCCTAATATGCTTGGTTTATTTAACAAATCATATTCTGGTTCCCAATATGGATTGTTCACCATATTCGTTTCCTTACTTTTTATTTTGTGCATTCGGTCAGTGAAACGAAAAACGATTACCATTATTGTCTCAAACATAATAATAATCACATATCCCCACATCAATTTGTTATTAGTTAATACGGGGCCTAGTAACCAAGCACTTAGGCCTACTATCGCAATAGTTATAATGCAAATTATTATATAGTTGATTAATTTTTTACATTTATTAATCGCAACACTTGTTACTATGATTGGAAAGAGAATCAGAAGACTCTTATAATACAAAACAGTTTCTATACTCTTCTCCTGCTTCATTCCCAGTGCATAGAGCACTGGTATTATAATTGCTAATAATAGGGTGGCGTGAATCCAGCCTGTCATACTTTTAATTCTATTTCTCAACTGCATGTCACCTCCCTCTTTACCACATGGAGATTACCAGGAGTATCCGCTTTGCAAACTTCCTCCTTACTAAAAGGAACCACCCATATGCCTTGCTTTTCTTTGCCTACGAAACTTTCTAACATCTGTTGATATTTTGATACATTTTTTGAGATTACGATGACTATAGCATCTTTTGGCGGATTATTAAGTATCTCTTCAAAAGAGACTACTTCTTCCTCAGCACTTAGTAGGGAAAGTACCCGTTCTATCTTATGCAACTGATTCGTTCCACCTTCAGGCTCAATTCGTATAGTTTCTTTCTTCTCTTTTTCTTTCATATTCACGCATAATCCTACTTCCATTCCCTTATTAATTAGTTTATCAGTCAGAGTTGCTGCAACACAAATTCCTTCTTCAATTAGTGGATCATACTGATAGATTCCTATATCCTCCACATCAAGATAAATCATAATGCTTTCTGTAATTGTGGACTCAAAAGTATTCACCATTAGATTTCCTGTTTTAGCGCTGGACTTCCAATTAATTGTTTTCAAGGGATCTGTTATGGTATATTCACGAATGGAATTAAATGCAAAAGGATCATCATAAATCTGCCTAGCACATTGCAAAGTACCCATTATTTTTGCACTAGCTAGTAGTATGTTTGATACATCTGTCCTTTTTGCATATACATAGATATTCGTATTTACAGGCTTTTCTCTAATATACATATCTCTATATAATAAGGAATATGCCTTGTAATTCATCTTACTAATCTCATAATATCCTCTCTTCATACAATCAATTGTAAGTCGTCTTGTAATCCTTTGATTTCCAAGCATTGAAAATATATCTCTTCTATATGTAAAATCACTTATTTGTATGTTTTCCATGTCTCGAAAGCTAAGCTCCCTGCGCAAACGAAAATACACTTCTAATACTGGTATGGGAATTCTTTTTCTATTTTCAATCTTCTCGATTAACTGCGTCTGCTCTCCCTCATAAACATAATTCTGTAGGAAATTCATATAAACTACTATATTTTTATCCCAATTCTTTTTGAAATAGACTTTCCAACCTAACGCCACCAAACATACTCCTAACAAAAATAATAGTATCATACTCTTGTCCAATCCTCAGTAGGTAATGTTATACTCTGTAGTAATCCATTAAGTAATACTGTCTTTTGCTGTTCACTACTATCTACTGAAATCCATCTGTGATTTAATACTGGTATCGCTACTTTCTTAATATCTTCTGGAACTACATAATCTCTACCCTGTACCATCGCATAGCCTTGTGATGCTCGTAAAAGTGCAAGTGTTCCTCTCGGGCTCACTCCTTCTACAACTCCTATATTTCCTGCATAGGTAGTCGCTGTTCTTCTAGTAGCTTGAACAAGATTTACTATATAGTCCCTTAAATCCTCATGTACATATACTTGACGGCATTGTTTTTGTAATTCCAAAATCTCACTTAATGAACATACAGACTCAATTGTCTGTAGTGGTTCCGAATTGATATAACGATCAATCAACTCTCGTTCTTCTTTATTATTCAAACACCCCATGCAGATTTTCATTAGAAAACGATCCATCTGCGCTTCTGGTAGTGGAAAACAACCAATAGTTTCCACAGGATTTTGGGTAGCAATAACAAAAAACGGTGCTTCTAGAATCCTTGTTTCTCCATCAACGGTAACCTGTCCTTCTGCCATGCATTCAAGTAAACTGGATTGGGTTCTTGGAGTAGCACGGTTAATTTCATCTGCCAACAACAGATTAGCAAACACTGGTCCTTCTTTGAAAACAAACTTACCTTTTTCTTGATTATAGTAGGAAAGCCCCGTTACATCACTTGGTAATAAATCCGGAGTAAACTGTACTCTTCCAAAGGTAAACTCCATGGATTTTGCAAGTGATTTCGCTAATACTGTTTTTCCTGTACCAGGTACGTCTTCTAACAGCACATGACCTCCTGCTGCTAGTGACGTTAGTAATAAATCTATTACCTCTTCCTTACCTACAATAACCTTTGAAACGTTATCCCTTATTCTACTAAATATATCCTCCACATTAATGTCCTCCTTTTATTGTTATCTAATGATAGAATTCAAGTAATAAAATGTCAATATTTTCTTGAAAACTATACATACTGCATATTGAATAATTCCTTATATCTTCCATTTAGAGACATTAACATCTCGTGATTACCTTCTTCTATTATCGTCCCTTTTTCCAATACAACAATTCTATCCATTTTCTTTATGGTAGATAGTCGATGAGCTATAATAATCGCAGTACGACTGGTAACAAGATTATTAAGTGCCTTTTGTACCTCTTGTTCTGATTGAGAGTCCAGGGCTGAAGTTGCTTCATCTAACAAGATAATTGGTGAATTTTTTAGAAATGCTCTAGCAATAGCAATTCTTTGACGCTGACCACCTGATAACTGTGCTCCCCTCTCTCCTACTTTTGTATCAAGTCCATCTGGAAGTGAACTTACAAACTCTCGTAAGTAGGCATCATCTACTGCCTTTTGTAGTTCTTCTTCTGTAGCATCTGGTCTTCCCCATAGAATATTTTCTCTTATGCTAGTATCAAAAAGGTAACAATCCTGAGGTACATAAGAGTACTGTTTTCGAAGCGTAGCAAGGCTGTACTCTTGTACGGAGTTTCCAAAGACTTTAATGTCTCCGTCATTTTCTTTTGCAAAGGCTAACAATAGTTTAAACAGTGAACTTTTTCCACCACCACTTCCGCCTACTACTGCTAACTTTTCTCCATTTTTAACCGAAATAGAAAAGTCTTCAAATATTGGATCGCTGTCTTTTTCATATCGGAAATCAAGATGACTGATTTCAATTGCATTCTCCGACTTATACATTGGTGAAGCATTGTCTTGTCTTACTTCCTCTTCTTCTACTTCAAGGAATTCTAACAAACGTTCTGCACTTACAATATATTTCTGCATCTGTGCAAATTTTTGTCCCAACTGAGAAATAATATCTGACAGACTGAATTGAAGGCTCGAAATAAAAATAACGGTTGGTATGTCAATCAAATTCTTATGAGACAGCCATAATCCAATAATAGTGGTCCCTGTAAAGGAAAGGAAGCACTGTAACTCACTGGTAAGGTATATTAATGCTTTCTTACCAATGAGGGCAATATTAGAATTATACATCTGATCAGTCCATTTTTGATATTTCTTCGAAAGAAGTTTTTCCATTCCAAAAATACGAGATACCATCGTTCCAGACAAAGCGTTGACAATCTCTTTTGAAGCATTTGCAGAAGACTGCTTCACATCCCACTCCTTTTTCTTTAACATTTTCGTTAATTTACTGATTATTATGACGTTAAAGAAGCTGATTACGATGGATATTAATCCTAATATCCAATTACTGCATATGGTAATCACACATATTGCAACTACCGTAAAAATCAGAGCAAAAGGATTTCCTTGACCTACAGTAGGATAGGCTACCAACTGAATGGCATCGTAAAAATCCGTAGTTGCTCTAGATATAACATCTCCAGAGTGTTTCGATTCCATATAAGAAACTGGTAACTTTTCCATATGTGTAAATAGTTTTTCTCTGATACTTCCAGAGACCCTTGCATAAGTGGTATATACATTCCCAAAACAGATTGGATATACAATGGCACCAAATGCCATAAGAAGAATACTTTGAATAATAAACTGGTACAATCCCTTCATTTCACCGTCCATACAAACAGAAGTGATTTTACTAGTCAAAAAACTTCCAGCAAAAGCTTGGTAAAGATTCATAGTACAACCAATTAAAAAGCCTGCGTAGAAACGGAATTTCCATGGGTCAGCATATTTCCATATTTTTTTGATAGTCTGAAAGGATTTCTTTTTGCTATTCACCTTATGGTTACTCATGGAAAGTCACCTCCTTTTCCTGCATTTCATATAACGACTTATACACTCCATTCTTACTCATTAACTGCTCATGAGTACCTTCTTGCGCAATGACTCCTTGGTCCAAACATATAATACGATCAACGTTACGAATGGAGGATAATCGGTGAGCAATCGTAATAGATGTTTTATCTTTGGTCAGCTGGTCAATCGCTTGATTTACATAATATTCAGATTCTGTATCCAGTGCCGATGTTGGTTCATCTAGTAATACGATACTTGCATTTTTCAGTAGTGCCCTAGCAATACAGACCCTCTGACGTTGTCCACCAGAGAGTTTCACCCCACGTTCACCTAATTGGTCATGAATGTTAAGATTTGAAAGCCCTACCATATCAATAACTCTCTTAATATCTTCCTCGGTAGCATTCTGATTACCATAACTGACATTTTCATAAATACTCCCTGGAAACAAGAACGCATCTTGGCCTACATAAGACATTTGTTTTCTTAAACAATCCCTCTTCCAATCAGAAACATCATTACCGAATACCTTGATTTCTCCACTATCTTTTTCAAAAAAATCAGCTAGTAAATTCAAGATTGTTGATTTTCCGCCACCTGATGTTCCTACTAGCGCTACTTTCTCACCCTTTTTAACAGAAAAATCAATACCATGGAGAATCTCATTATCTTCGTTATATCCAAAGGTAACATGATGAAATTCTACTGGAATGTCATTTTCTTTTTCTACTTTATCTCCACCTTCACTTTCTGTTTCAACATCCCAAACTTCAAAAATTCTTGAAACAATTCCTGCCGATTCATACATATCACGAATCATCCATGGAAGGGAACCGATTGGTTCCAAAGCGCTATCTGCAATAAAAACAAAAGAAATCAAAGCTCCTAATGTCATATCATGGTGAAGAACCAGATACCCCCCCACTGCCATCTCAATAACTCTCGGTAAAAAATGCATCATCATATTAATTGGTAGAATTAAGAACTCTAAGGAAAAGCTTTTGACATTGGCTTTTACGCTTTCATCAAGTTTTTGTTTGTATTTTTTACTCATTGTTTCTTCTAATCCAAATGCTTTACTTATGGTAAGACCGCCTATCTAATCCATAAACATAGCATTGGCTTTTCCGTCTGCTGTGGCCCTTATTTCTCCAAGCATTGCTATTGGTCTTGCAAGAAGAAACTGTACAAAAGCAAGTGCTGGAATCACAATAAATGTAACGAGTGAAAGTTTCCAGTTCAGAATAAAACAGGTAATAACAGATATAATTAATGCGAGTATTTGTGACATCTGCCATGTTAAGAACTGATTTACTACATCTACCATTTTATTGAGATCCCCATTAATTCTTGATAAAACATCACCCTGATGGGCAGCGTCAAGCCAGGACATCTTAGCTTTAGTAATATGACTATAGGTATAGAGCCTCATTCTTCTAATACAAACTTCGCTTACTTTATTCACCCTATAGTTCACCTGATAACTGATTACCAGCTTGAATAACTGAATGATACAGATAATAAGTATGAAATGGATAAAGATATCTATCTTATTCTCCGAAATGCTGTCAATCATCCTACCTACCATATAATCATTACTGGTTAATAGTATCTTCTCTACCAAAAGTAAAAGGATTGCGATAATAAAATAAGGGACTGATTTTTTATTCAAGGTCATAAAACGTTTTAATAGCTCAAAAAAGCCACCTAATTCTTTTTCTTCTTCCACATCTCCACCTCACTTAATAATAGTTCCATTGCTTGTTGTAAAATTTCCATGTTGGTATCATAACTTGTTAGGATTTTTTGCTGTAATTTCTCACCACGAACTTCTATGTATTTGATATAGGTACTAATGAGAGATTTGTATTTTCCCTCAAGGGTTGTGAATAGTTCTATACAAGCACTATCACTTACAAGATAGCCTTGTTGAATCAGATATTCAATTCTCTTGTTCATTAATAGAACATACTCCCAAAGTAGGTATATATTCTTATTACAATGAAAGATCTGTTCATCATTAGCTTGTATGAAATATTCTCTAAATTGTCTTAACGCTTCCATACCAAAATACATATTTTCTCTCTTATTAAAGCAATTGTCATAGTGATCAGAAGACCTAGTAGAATTTAAGAATTCCTTAATCTGTCTAATGAGACTTTGAATATCAAATTCATAAGGAGATCCTTGTTCATTATATCGAAGCAAATATATCATATCCAAATCTTCAAACTCGGCTTTTTTACAACCGTAATAAGCCTCTTTGACTAAATCAAAATCTAATGTTTCATATATAAAATGCCTTGTATTATCATATCCATAGGTGCATAACTTCTTCTCCTCTTTATCATAACCATAGAAAAATGTGGTATGGATATAATGCTCTCTTTTATAAGAAATTCTGTTTGGAATATAGTATTCATCTAGGTAAAGGTAGAGGTAATTCCCACTATCTAATGAATCAATAATAAAATCAATAATATCAACTTTATACCTAGCAAGTATTTCTTTATGAATAACCTGATAATTCATTAAAGGATTCCGTGTATTCCACAAACGATTATTGATATCTGTATAATAATATCTTAACGAGCTAGCGGAATCTGAGGGTAAAAAGTACAGCTGAATGAAATTACAATACAACCATGCTTTGGTTTCTTCATGATTCATCAGCACGGATAAGGGATACACATAATCCGGATATGCATTAATGACTGGTTCTGTTATTGGTAATATCTTCTTCATACTTACTCCTCCTATAACATAATTAATCTTCTTGCCATCTTCTCAATAACGGCACCTTTCATTACATCGTTTACATTCAGGTGATATCCCTGATCTTTCAGTTTTGCCACCAATAGAGTTGCTTTCATGGAATTTCCTCCTAGATCAAAGAAATTATCCGATGCACCAACCTGCTCCATTTCAAGAACCTCTTCTACCG
>NZ_CBDLAM010000015.1:16396-21152 GCF_965301125.1 Anaerosporobacter sp.
CACATATTCCTTTGTTGTTACCTTTGTTATCTCTGGAAGTGACTTTTTATCAATCTTGCCATTTAAGGTTAATGGGAATTTCTCTAATCTCATAAACCACGATGGCACCATATAAGATGGTAACTTCTCTTCTAACTTGGATTTCAATAATTCTTGGTCTACAGGACTTTCTTCAACATAATAAGCTACCAATTCTTTTTCTGAATCCCTTCCTTTTGCAGTAACAACCGCCTCTTTAACACCTGGCACACGAAGCATTAGATTCTCTATTTCACCGAGTTCCACACGATACCCTCTGATTTTCACCTGAAAATCCATTCTTCCAACATAGGAAACATCCCCATCCTGGCACCATTTTGCCAAATCGCCAGTTCGGTATACCCGTTCCCCATCAGCCAATGTAATAAATCGTTCATTCGTCATTTCTTCTGCGTACAGATATCCTCTACCGACACCATCTCCTCCAATACAGAGTTCCCCTTCCTCTCCGATTCCTACCATCTTTTTGTTGGAATCTAGAACATAAAGTCTTGTATTAGCAATAGGTTTTCCTATGGTAATTTGTTCTTCTTTCGTCACATCCTTCACCGTAGACCAAATCGTAGTTTCTGTAGGTCCATACATGTTAAAGATTCTAAGATTATCAAACTCCTGTAATTCTTTAAGTAAATTTTCTGGAAACGCCTCTCCACCTACCAAAATCGCTTTGATTTGCTTTAGTGCGTTCCTAAATTCCTGCGTCTGTAACAGTATTTTCACTCTTGATGGAGTACATTGAATCACATCAACGTTTCCTTTCGTCATCATCCTTGCAACCTTTTCTCCATCAATATCCTCTCCATCTTTGCTTATGGTAATTTTCTTACCAGCTAGTAAGGATACAATACTTTCCAATCCAAATATATCAAAAGATACGGTAGTCAAACTAAGGACATTATGATAGTCTGAAAAATCAATTGCCTGATTCATTCCTATAAGGAAATTATGTACCTGCTGATGTTCAATCATTACTCCCTTCGGTTTACCTGTAGAGCCAGAAGTATATAAAACATAGGCAAGATTATGGCAATTTACAGAATACTTAGGATTCTCTTTTGTTTCTTGTCTATATTGTTTATCATCTACTAAGATTGTTTCGCATTCCAAGGTTTGAACTTTATCTAAAAGCTCCTTATGGGCTAGTATGACTTTTGCTTTGCTATGGGTTAGCATATAGGAAATACGTTCAGCAGGATATTCTGTATCAACAGGTAGATACGCTCCTCCTGCCTTTAACACAGCAATCATGCAGATAAGGGTATCAATACTTCTTTTAACCAGAATCGGCACGATACAATCCGTACTTATGTTGTACTCTCGCAAAACATTAGCAATGGTATTGGCTCTGGCATTAATCTGTTCGTAGGTAGCTGACTCGTCCCCCCATTCTACGGCTATGTCTTGTGGATGTTCATTTACCTGGCGTTCAAACAAGTCAACAAGGGTTGCTTCTTTCTCATATTCTATTCTAGTTGCATTGAACTGATTTCGTATTATACGTTGTTCATCTGGATTAATTAATTCCAGATTTGATAGTTTCACATCCAAGTTTTCTAGACACTGATGTAACAGAATTTCATATTTAGCAATATAATTCTTGATATCTTGCTTATTAAAATACGTAGTATTATATCTCAACGTGATTTGATAACTGTCACTATTTTCTTTTAAACAAACCCCTAACTTGGTATCTGGATATTCCTTATAATTGTCTACCAAATCTTTTCGATGAAGTCCTTCCATCACCATATTCACAGGAAATAGAATCTCTTTATTCTTCTTAAATACGATCTGATTTTTCTCTTGTAAGGAATAGACTTGAAATCTATGTAATGTTTCGATTTCCTTCTTGATTCCAAGTAATGTCTCTTTAAATGTAGCTTCTTCCTTCACAGGAAAAACAAGCGGAAGACAAGGATTTATTATATCCGATTCCAGTGTTTTAAAGTGAGAAGGAACTCCAATAATCTTTTCTTCCTTTTTTAAAGCAAGAGCTAATGAAACCCGAACGGTGCATAGGAAAAACACATAACTAGTCCAACTATCCTTTCTAGTAATCTTACTAATCTTCTCATAGCTGTCCCCTGCAATCTGAAAAGACATCTCTTCTAATACACCAGCACTATAGGACTCTCCTTCTCGTATCTGATCTTTCATCTCTGTAGTCTCATATACAGCTTTCCAATAATCTGCTGCTTCCTCTAAAAATAATATATTATCCATGTCTCCTCCTTTTGGTTCTTAGAAGTCAAAACCTGCACTAAAACTAGATTCTTCCACTATTTTGTCTATCTTTTCTGGACGTTGTATAACTTCACAGTCCATTGTCTTAATCTTCTGGTCTGCATTCTTACAGATATCAGCAAGTACACTCTCCCAATGTTTTTTTAACGAATTTCTTGCATCCTCATCAAATACTCCAGCACAAAATTCTATACCGAGAACAATTTCATCTTCATATTGAATACCTCCCACATACAGATCATACTTAGCTTCTGTACGAATATGATTATAAGGCTCTAAGGTTAATCCTTCTGCGTTTATAGACAGTCGCTTAATATTCTCTAGTACTAACATGACATTAAATAAATCTGAGCCAGATATTTTCTTAGTATTCTTTAAGGTTTCAATCAGTTTATCGTATGGATAATCCTGATGTTCATATGCATTCATGACTTTGTCCTTCACTTGTCTTAAGTGTTCCTTAAATGTGTTGTTATCTTTAACACTTGTCTTGATTGCAAAGTCATTGATAAATACACCAATTACATTCTCAAGCTGGCTATTGTTTCTTCCTGCTTCTGCACTACCAATAATCATAGTATCCTGACCACTGATTTTGGAAAGGGTAATGCTAAGGCTTCCTAGAAGAATCATAAAAATGGTGGTTCTTGTTTCTTTCGCCAACTGACTCAGTACTTCAAACCGGTCTCTTCCTATAATAATTTGATCATAGATGACCTCTCTATCCTCTTTGTGTGAGTTGGAATATGGCCATGAAACCTTAGGTATTTCCTGTTCGAATTCAGATAGCCAATACTCTTCATGACGTTTAAAAGTCTCACTGGCTTCTCGTTTGTTCTCCCAAGCAGCGTAATCTTTGTATGTAACTGGCAAGGAAACAAGATTCTCTCCATTATAGATGCTTATTAAATCACGGTTAAGGATCTTAAAGGACGTTCCATCTGTAATAATATGATGAATATCATACAAAAATTTCTTTAAATGTAGCTTCTTCCTTCACAGGGAAAATAAATGGCAGACAACGATTTACAATATCTGCTTCCAGTGATTTAAAGTAAGAAGGAACTCCAATAATCTTCTCTTCTTTTTTTAAAGCATGAGACAGTGAAACCCGAATGGTGCATAGGAAAAACACATATGTAGTCCAACTATCCTTCCTAGTAATCTTACTAATTTTCTCATAGCTGTCTCCTGCAATTTGAAAAGACATCTCTTTAAGTACACCAGCACTATAAGATTCTTCTAGTATCTGATCTTTCATTTCGGTAGTCTCATATACGGCTTTCCAATAATCTGCTGCTTCCTCTAAAAATAATGTATTATCCATAACTTTTTTAGTAGGGAGTTCAACGGTGTCAATCTGACCCCGTTGAACTTATCCTATTTTTCCTCCTTTTACTTCTTAGAAGTCAAAATCTGCATCATAACTGGATTCTTCCTCGCTCTCTGGTTGCTGTATTACTTCACAGTCCATTGTCTTAATCTTCTGATCTGCGTTCTTACAAATATCTGCAAGCACTCTCTCCCAATGTTTTTTAAACGAAGTTCTTGCTTTCTCATCAAATACTCCAGCACAAAATTCTATACCGAGAACAATTTCATCTTCATATTGAATACCTCCAACATACAAATCATACTTGGCTTCTGTACGAATATGATTATAAGGCTCTAAGGCAAATCCTTCCGTGTTTACATCCTGTCCCTTAATATTCTCTAGTACAAGCATGGTATTAAACAAATCTAAGTCAGAAAGCCTCTTAGTATACTTTAAGATTTCAATCAGTTTATCATATGGATATTCCTGATGTTCATATGCATTCATGACTTTGTCCTTCACTTGCTTTAAGTACTCCCTAAATGTGTTATTATCTATAACCCTTGTCTTAATTGCAAAGTTATTGATAAATACACCAATTACATCTTGAATCTGGCTATTGTTTCTTCCTGCTTCTACACTACCAATAATCATATTATCCTGACCACTGATTTTGGAAAGTGTAATACTAAGGCTTCCTAGTAGAATCATAAACAAAGTGGATCCAGTCTCTTTGGCCAACTGGTTCAGTACTTCTAACTGATCTTTAGCTATAACAATCTCATCATAAATAGCTTCTCGATTCTCTGGACATGAATTGAAATATGGCCATGGAATCTGTGGTACTTCCTCTTCGAATTCAGATAACCAATACTCTTCATGATGTTTAAATGTCTCACTAGCTTCTCGTTTGTTCTCCCAGACAGCGTAATCTTTGTATGTAACTGGTAGGGAAACAAGTTCCTCTTCCTTAGAAATACTTACTAAATCGCGGTTAAGAATCTGGAAGGACGATCCATCTGTAATAATATGATGGATATCATACAAAAGCATGTTCTTTTCATTTCCTACCTTAAGAATACCTACACGAATCAGCGGTGGATTTTTTAGATTAAATGGTCGAACGAATTGTTTAATAATTAAAGGGATCTCCTCTTC
>NZ_CBDLAM010000015.1:21162-37887 GCF_965301125.1 Anaerosporobacter sp.
CAATCATATTCTTCAACATGAAAATCAATATCTTCCACATTGTATACTTTCTGCTTAATCTGTTCTTCTCGTATCTCAAAGCCAGTTCGTAAAGCTTCATGCCTTTTAAGTAGTTTTAGATATATCTGTGTAATATCATCTTTATTTACATCTCCCTTGATTTCATAGATTTTTGGATTATTATAGGCTGTAGAATCCTCTTCTACGATTTGAGCCAAATACATTCTCTTCTGTGAAGAGGATACTTCGTAATATTCTTGCTTATCTACTGCTATAATTGCTTCTGTCTCTTCTATTTCTTTTTGATCTAATAGGTTCGCTAGTTTCTCTACCGTTGGATTATCAAAGATTTCTTTCAGTTCTACATTCTTGTTAAGTTGTTCACTGATTTTATTCTTTAACTCCATAGCCTTTAAGCTATGACCACCCAGATCAAAGAAACTATCCTTAATTCCTATATTAGTCACTGATAGAACTTCCTCAAACATCTTACAAAGTAAAAGTTGATCTTTTGTCTGTGCTTCTACTTTGTCTTCATCTATAAAGGTACTTAAATCTGGTTCCTGTAATGCTCTTTTGTCTACTTTTGCATTGGAGGATAACGGCATTACATCAAGTTCAATAAAACAAGCAGGCATCATGTAGCTTGGAAGCTTTTCCTTAATAGCCTTTTGTATTTGTTCCTTGAGATTGACGATATTGTCATTCTCCTTCGTATAATATGCTGCTAGGTATGGTTCCTTGTTTTCTTTCTTATAGGCTTTAATTACACCTTGACCAATTCCTTCTACCTGATTCATAACTGCTTCGATTTCATCGAGCTCAATACGGTATCCACGGATTTTTATCTGATTATCCTTTCGTCCCAGATATTCAAGGCTTCCATCTGGCTTCAGCATTCCTAGATCTCCACTATAGTAAACCCTTTCGTCTCCAGTAGCAGGATTTACTCCGAATGCTGTCTTGGTCTGGACTTCATTGTTCCAATATCCTTTGGCAAGATATCTACTTTCATAAAGGATTTCACCTATTCCATAGATTCCTTTACGCTCTTTGTCCTCCCCAGCTATAAAGCATGTAACGTTTGGAACTGGATAACCTACTGGAACTGTCTCTCCATCTAATCTAGTCTGCTGATCCATAACGTAAGAAGTGGCAATCAGTACTTCTGAAGATCCTAATAAGTTGACAAAATAACAATCGGGTCTAAAGTGTTTGTGATAATTGATGACATCAGATTTTTGAAGACTTTCGCCTCCCAGAACGATGACTCTAAGGTCTGTCTTCTCCTGTTCCTCTTTTTCACGAATCATATACCTGTATACACTTGGTACTGCATGGAATATTGTAATCTTTTCTTCCCTAAGAACTGGTACGATTCCCTTTACACCAGTACCTTTCTTAATATCATATGGATATATGCAACCGCCACTTAATAAAGTACTGAAGATATCTATGATTCCAGTTGCATGATTACATGCAGATACTAATAACATGCGATCTTTCTCATCTAGTTTCAGCTCATTAATATAGCCCGTCATAAATGCTAAGATGTTCTCATAGGTTTGAATGACACCTTTAGGTTTACCTGTAGATCCAGAAGTATACATAATATATGCTGCCTGATCTTGGTCCGCCTCTTCTGCTGGATTTTCCTTATTTTTATCTACACCGATTTCAATAACTTCAATCTTCTCATTGATTTCCTCAATCAATGAGTGATTCATACAATCTGGCTCCACCAAAAGATATCTTGACTGCGTATCCGAAAGAATATAAGAAAGCCTATCAACAGGATACATAACATCTAATGGTACGAAGGTTGCTGATGCTTTTAATACACCTAACATTGCAATAATCATATTGCTGTTATGGCCACATAGAATACTAACTCTCTGCCCCTTCTCAATCTTATTTGCAATGGCATTGGCACGCTCATTCATCTCTTCATAAGTTATGATTTCTGAGTTCATCTTCAATGCTGGCAGATTCTTAAATTCATCTACTCTTTGTTCCAGACACCTAATAAGTCCCAATCCATTTGATGTAAACGGTTTATGTTCTTTCTGAATAACTACTGGATTTGTTCCAACCTTATCTGGTACTTCAAACATCATATACTGGTTAACCATGAGTTTGTCGTTTTGTCCAATTTGCTCTAATAAATCTATAAATTGACCTGTAATATATGATATAGTCGATTCCTTAAACAAATTAAGCTTATAGTTGCAAGTGATTTCTAACTGATCTCCAAAATCATACACATACCAAGTCATATCATACTTAGCACTGGCTTCCTCTGGCTTCATTAGTTCCATAGAAAACTCGCCTATATCCTGTTTCTTTGTCTGACTCACAAAGTTCATAACGGTGTCAAACAATGGCGTACGTCCACTTTCTCTGTCAATATGTAATATCTCCAACAAATCTTCAAAGGAATAATACTGATAGTTCATTCCATCTATAATAGCTTCATTTACCTTCTGTAATAGATTTTCAAAAGGTTCCTTGCCTGTAACCATAGTTCGGATAGCGATGGTATTCAAGAACTGGCCAATCATCTGTTCCAATGCAGGCTGTTCTCTGTTATTAACTGGGATTCCTACAATCACATCTGAGGAATTCATAAGTTTTGATAAAAGCATATCATAAGCAGTAAGTACAACAGCAAACATAGTAACTTTATTTGACTTACAAGTGATTCTCAAGCGTTCCAACAGATCTCCTTCAATGGTTACAATGTATTCTCCACCTTCCATATCCTCTACATTGCTTCTTTGATGATCCAAAGGAAGCTCATGTACCTGGAGTTCTCCTTCAAACTTACTACACCAGTATTTTTCCGCATCTTTATATGCAGCCTCTGTTTTATAATTGTTCTCCCAAACAGCATAATCTTTATATTGGATTGTTAATGGCTCTAGTTCTTTTCCTTCATATAAGGAAATTAAATCCTGCTGCAAAATCACTATAGAAGAAGCATCTCCATTAATATGATGAAGATCAAGGAACAATTCCTGTGAATTCTTATAATTCACCAAAACAGCTCGAAGACAGATTTCATGTGCCAAATCAAAAGGACGTACAAACTCTTTAAATGTATGATTTCTTTCTTCTTCATTATCTACGGTAATTTCATCTAGAACAAAAGGTACCTCTGATGCGTCTTTAACCACCTGATAAACCTTACCTTCCTCTTCCACAAATACCGTACGTAATGTCTCATGACGTTTTATAAGTTTATTAATTGCTTCTTCTAAACGCCTTCTATCAACAATTGTTGATAATTCTAATATCACTGGAATATTATAAGCCACATCATTCTTATGCATACTATGTGCTGCATAAGTTCGAAGCTGCGCCCTGCTGACTTCGTATCGTTCCTTTTTCTCTACTTTTGTAATGATACTGTGTTTTGCCTCTTTTTCTTCCAAAAGTACGGCAAGTTCTGCTACAGTTGGTTGTGAGAAAATCTCTTTTAAGGTAACCTCTTTTTTCATCTCTTCTGCGATGCGATTTTTCAAGGTCATGGCTCTTAAACTGTGACCTCCTAAATCAAAGAAACTATCACTACGTCCAACTTTATCTACTTCTAAAACTTCTTCATATAAGTGGCAAAGTTTTTCTTCCATTGGAGTAATTGGTTTTTCGAACTCAGTTGTAAGAATTTCTTCTATGTTTGGTTCTTCTAAGGCCTGATAGTCTACTTTAGCATTGGATGTAAGTGGCATTCTTTCGATCTCTATGAAACAAGCAGGCATCATATAAGATGGTAACTGTTCTTTAATTACTTGTCTTAGGTCCTGTTTTACATTATTGGATTCTTCCCTATCTTTTGTATAATACGCTGCAAGATAATTCTCACCGCCTTTTAATTGATAGGCTTTGACTACAGCTTGCCCTATTCCAACCACTTGATTCATAATAGCTTCAATTTCATCTAGTTCAATACGGTAACCGCGAATTTTAATCTGATGGTCTTTTCGTCCTAGATATTCTAATCTGCCGTCTGGCATTAACATACCTAAGTCACCACTGTAATATAGCAAGCAGCTATCTTCTCCTTGCCTGAATACCATATTGGTTTGCTCAGGCATATTAAAATACCCCTTTGATAGATATTTGCTTTCATAGACAATTTCACCAGCTCCGTAAATACCTTGTTCCTCTCCCTCTTCACTAAGTATATGGCAAGATACCTCTGGCACCAGATATCCTATAGGTACCGTTTCTCCCGCTAACTCTGTATCTTGATCCATGACATAGGAAGTGGCAATCAACACTTCAGAAGAACCGAACAAATTAACCAAGTAACATTCTTTGTCAAAATGTTTTCTATAATTCTCAACATCCATCTTTTGAAGACTCTCTCCGCCAAGTACAATAACTCGAAGAGTTGTCTTATCCGTTACTGACTTTTCCCTTAACATATATCGATACACACTAGGAACAGCATGGAATACAGTAATCTCTTCCTTTTGCACAAGGGAAAGTAATCCTTTGACTCCACTGCCTTTCTTAATATCATAAGGATATAGGCATCCCCCACTAAGAAGGGTACTGAAGATATCAATAATACCAGTTGCATGATTACATGCAGATACCAAAAGCATCTTATCCTTATTATCAAGTTTTAACTCATTAATATAGCCAATCATGAAGGATAATATGTTGTCGTATGTCTGAATAACTCCTTTTGGCCTTCCAGTAGAACCAGAAGTATACATAATATAAGCAGGACACTCACCTGGAACCTGGATTTTGGGATTGGTTGCTACTTGTTCCTTATCAACTATATATACGTGTAAGTTGGATATTTTTTCTTGCAATTGCAATCCCAATGCTTCGTTTTCTTGATCAACGATCAAACACTCTACATCTGTATCTTCGAGTATATAAACCAAACGTTCTTTAGGATAGTCCACATCTAATGGAACAAAGGTTCCTCCAGCCTTCAATACACCAATCATGGCAAGAATCATACTAGTGCTATGACCGCATAGAAGCCCTACTCTGGTGTTTTTGGTAATCACAGAAGCAATTGCATTGGCCCTCTCATTCATTACTTCATAGGTAAGAGTTTCTTGCTCCATCTTTAACGCTGGTTTTTCTCTATTCGCCTCTACAACACTTTCTAAAGCTTGTACAAGTCCTACTCCTTCTGTTCTTCTCAGTGAAATATGATCCTTTGCAATTATTACTTGGTTTTTCTTAGAAACTACTTCATTTTTCTCAAATAACGAATACTGATTTATCACTTTATGACTGTTATTTGCTAGTTGTTCCAATAACTGAATGTATTCCTTTAGAATATATTCCATTGTGTTCTTCTTAAATAATGAGCTCTTATAATTACAAGTCAGCTCTACCTTATCGCCAAAATCATATACATACCAAGTAATATCGTATTTTGCCATTACTATCGGTGTTGGCTCTTCTTTAAAATAGATACCATTCTCCACCTTATCCTGATCCATAGCAGCGTCGTTTACAAAATTCATAACGGTGTCAAAAAGCGGTGTTCTGTTCTTTACCCTAACAAGATTCAACGCCTCAATCAAATCCTCAAACTGATACGATTGATTTGCCATACCATCTGAAATTTTCTTGTTTACTTCAAAAAGCAAAGTTGTAAATTGATCTGTATAGTCCACCTGCTCACGAATGGCAAGGGTATTTAAAAACATACCTGAAATGGTTTCTAATTCTTTACGCTCCCTGTTATTCAGCGGAACTCCTACAATAACATCTTTACTGCCAGTCATTCTTGATAACAAGACATTATAAGCTGCAAGCATAAATGCAAACAAAGTTACTTTATCTTCACTACAACGAGCTCTTAATTTCTCTAACAACTCCTTTGTAAAACTTATTGTTAGTTCTTCACCAGCATTGTCAACATCCACCATTCTACGATAATCCGTTGGAAGTTCTGCCGTAGTATGATAGCCTTCGAATTGTTTAAGCCAATAATTTTTAGCCTTCTCAAAACGCTTGCTTTCCCTGTTTTCTTGTTCCCACTGAGCATAATCTTTATACTGTATGTTAAGAGGCTGTAATGTCTTCTGATTATATAGCATTCCAAGTTCTTTCATTAACAGCATAATAGACGTAACATCGCAGTTAATATGATGGACATCTAAAAACAGTTTTTGCTTTTTTCCATTTTGCACTAGCCAAACACGGAATGGAATTTCCTCTGTTAAATTAAATGGTTTAACAAATTCCTCAAAGAGCTGCGCTTCAGTGACTTTATCAAATGTCTCCTTAACAACTAATGCAAACGAAATATCTTCTGCTTTATGTACTATCTGGAATACTTCCCCGTCTTTCTCCACAAATGTAGTTCTTAAGGTTTCGTGACGTTCAAGTAATAACTGACATGCCTGTTCTAACTTGTCTGCTTGAGCTTTACCATTAATCTCAAATATAACAGGATTGTTATATGTTACAGACATGATATCCATACTCTGAGCTGCATACATTCTCTTTTGTGCAGAAGAAGTCTTATAATATGCTTGTTCTGGTACCTGTCTTATCTCATCCTCTTCTTGAATTTTTGATTGCTCCATTCGCTTTGATAACTCAGCAACTGATGGGTATTCAAAGATATCACGTAATTCTACTGTCTTTCCAAAGGATTCATATAATTTATTCTTAAGAACCATAGCTTTCAAACTATGACCACCTAAGTCAAAGAAATTATCATGGGTACCAACTGCATCAATTTCAAGAACTTGCTGATACAAATCACAGATTATCTGCTCTGTTTCATTAGCAGGTAACCCTCCTGTTTTAGTATTCGATTGCATGAATTCAACCTTAGGTAGTGCCTTCCAATCAATTTTGGAATTAGAAGTTAAAGGCATCTTCTCTAAACGTAAGAAACAAGATGGTATCATATAATCAGGTAATTTTTCTCTTAATGCAGTACGAACTTTCTGTTCCAATTCCTCTGTTTCGCCTACTCCTGTATAGTATCCTACCAGATAGTTTTCACCATTATCTCTTTGGAATACTTTAACTACACCCTGACTAATATCTGCAACTTGATTCATAACAGCTTCAATTTCATCCATTTCAATTCGGTATCCACGGATTTTAATCTGATGATCTTTTCTACCCATATATACAAGACGTCCATCAGGCATTATCTTACCTAAATCACCGCTATAATATACCATTCCTTTTCCTGTAACAGGGTTAATACGGAATACTTTATTCGTCTGCTGCTCCATATTATAGTAACCTCTTGCAAGGTAATCACTTTGATAAACAATTTCTCCAGTTCCATATACGCCCTTAACTCTGCTATCTTCGCCTATAATATAGCTTTCTACTTGAGGTACCACATAACCAATAGGAACGGTGTCTTTGATTAATTCAGTCTGTTTGTCCATGACATAGGAAGTAGCAATAAGAACTTCAGAGGAACCAAACAAGTTGATGAAATAACAATCATCATTAAAATGCATTCGATAGTTCTCTACATCCGATTTTTGCAGACTTTCTCCTCCAAGTACAATCACTCGTAAATCTGTTTTCTCAGATACTTCTTTTTCTTTTATTAAATAACGATATACACTAGGTACTGCATGGAATACGGTAATGCGTTCCTCATTGATTACCTTAAGTAGTCCCTTAATACCTGTATCATTTTTCAGATCATAAGGGTAAAGACATCCACCACTTAACAAAGTACTGAATATATCAATAATACCTGTTGCATGATTGCAGGCTGATACCAATACCATACGGTCAGAAGAATCGAGTTTCAGCTCATTGATGTAATCTGCCATAAATGCTAGAATGGAATCACAGCTTTGAATTACGCCCTTTGGATTACCAGTAGAGCCTGAAGTATACATAATATAAGCTATTTGCTTCGCATCATGTACCGACTCAGTTTTTTGTAGTTCTTCTTGCAAGAAAGTACTTTCTTCTATACTTTCTCCTGTAATTTCAAGTACTTGCATATTGGTAAGTGTATTTTTTAGCTCTCTGGCTACCTTATGATTTTCCTTATCAACAAGAAGTACCTTACTGTCTGTATCCTGAATGATATAGGATAGACGTTCCTTAGGATAGTCCGCCTGTAACGGTACAAATGTTCCGCCAGCTTTCAATACACCCACCATGGCAAGAATCATATTGCCATTATGTCCACATAAAAGACTTACCTTATCCCCCTTCTTAATACCTGCCCTTCTTAACTGGGCTGAGATAAAATCGGTCTTTTGTTGCATCTTCGCATAGGTAAGAATTTCTCCATTAAGCATAAGAGCTTTACAATCCTTATAACGCTCAGCTACTTCTTCCAAACAAGAAACAAGACTTATTCCCGTTTCATATACAAATGGCTCATGTGGTTTTTCAATCTGAACAGGATTATCCTGTCTTTTTTGACTTCTTTCAAATAAATGGATTTTTCCAACAGGGTGGTTGTAATCACTTCCTACCTGATTCAATATACTGATATACTGCCCTACAATATAATCAATCGTACTTTCCTTAAACAATCCTGTCTTATAGTTACAACGTACTTCTAGCTTGTCTCCAAAATCGTTAATATACCAAGTTATATCATACTTTGCTTGAACAAGCCCTGAATCATCTTCAACCAATTGAATACTTCCTTCACGATACTCTGTACCAGCAACAGCATCGCTAACAAAATTCATGATTGTATCAAATAACGGTGTACGGTTACTTTCCCTTGGAATCTTTAATTGATCAATTAACTCTTCGAATTGGAAGGACTGATAGGACATTCCGTTAATGATCTGTGTATTCACATAATCCATAAACTTTGCAAAGGATTCTTCTTCCCTAATCTCTACTCTTAAGGCAATGGTATTCAAAAACATTCCTACCATTTGCTCTAACTTACTATGATTACGGTTGTTAACTGGAATTCCAACAGTAACATCATCAGAATTCAACAAACGGCCAAGAAGCACGCTATAGGCTGACATCATTAGTGAAAACAACGTAACATTCTGGCTCTTACATATGTCACGAAGTCTCGATAAGTTATCCCCTTCTAGGCATACCACATATTCTTTTCCGTCAAAATCATTTCTCTTACCTCTTTTAAAATCTGTTGGAAGTGATTCTAAGTGAAGTTCTCCTTTAAATTGATCTAGCCAATAAGCCTTTGCATCTTTCTTCTTTTGACTACCTTCATTCTTTTCCTCCCATGCAATATAATCTTTATATTGCACTTCTAGATTTTCTAGATTTTTTCCTTCATAGAATAGACATAGTTCGTCCTGGATGATACTGCTTGAAGTTGCATCAGAATTAATATGATGGACATCCATAAACAGGTACGTCTTTTCACCCATACGTACTAATTGCCCACGAATAGGAATATCTTTGGTAAGATCAAATGGCTTTACAAACTCCACAAACTTCTTCTCTAATTCCTCTTTTGTATTTACATGAATCTCTTCAAGAATAAAAGAAATCTCATCTGGTCGATAGATTTTTTGATAAATAGTACCATCCTTTTCAAAAAATATCGTTCTTAAAGTTTCATGTCTTCTGATCAGACAAAGAAATGCTTGTCTTAATCTTTCCTTTTCAACTTCTCCATGGACTTCAAGAATGATCGGAATGTTATAGGCAATGGCATCCTTATCCATACTTTGAGAAATATACATTCTCTTTTGAGCAGGAGAAGTATCATACCAGTCTTGTTCCTCGATTCTTTGTATATCCCTTTCCTCATCGCTATCTAACCCATCTAAAATCTCAGCTAATTGGCGTATGATAGGACACTTGAAGATATCCTTTAACTCAATGGTTTTACCAAGTCTTTCTCCAATCATGTTTTTCAGATATGTTGCCTTAAGGCTGTGACCACCCAAATCAAAAAAGCTGTCGTTGCTACCAACTTTGTCTATTTCCAATATTTCTTCATATATTTCACATAATGCTTTTTCTGAATCTGTCACAGGTGCAACATAATTCTCCATACGGGCACCTGTAATATCTGGAAGCGCTTTTTTATCCAATTTACCATTCTGGGTAACTGGCAATTGGTCAATCTGCATCATATAGGCAGGAAGCATATATGATGGCAACTCTTTTGCAATCTCCTCTTGAAGTTCCTTCCTGTCAATCTCGTCCTCAGAAACAATATAAGCACAGATTTCCTTATCTCCACTCTTTGTCTCTCTGATAATGACCGCAGCATCTGTTACCTTATCTGACTTTCTTATAACAGTTGCGATATCTTCAAGTTCGATACGAAAACCTCGTACTTTAACCTGTTCATCAATTCTTCCTCTGAAATCAATGTTTCCATCTGCTGTCCAGCAAGTAAGATCACCTGTATGATATAGTTTGCCTTCACCAAATGGATTCTTAACAAACTTCTCTTTTGTAAGGTCTGGACTGTTTAAATATCCAATACCTACACTTTCACCAGCGATGCAAAGTTCACCAAGAACGCCAATTCCACATAACTGTTCTCCATTTAGAATATATGCTTGAGTATTAGCGATTGGTTTACCTATGTAGAGTTTTTTTGTATCTTTATAAACCTCAAAAGCTGTAGCATTAACTGTAGTTTCTGTTGGTCCATAGATATTAAGTACTCTTCGACATTTCGCCCAATGGGTCAACACCTCTAGATTACCAGCCTCACCACCACAATCTAGAATACGCAGCTTTGTCAATTTTTCTGAATGAAGTTCTTTGACTAACATAGGAGTTAAAGATGCAGTAGTAACCCCTTTCTCATCCATATATTCCTCCAGTTTTTCTATATCTCTAACATATTCCTCTGGAAGTATACACAAGGCTGCACCACTAGTTACAATTGAAAAAATATCAGAAACTGATAGATCGAAAGAAGTGCTTGAAAACTGTAAAACCACATCTCTTTCAGTAAGCCTGAAGATATCATAATAAGAGGCAGCCAGGTTGCGAAGTCCTTGATGCTTAATCATTACTCCCTTTGGTTTTCCAGTGGTTCCTGACGTATAGATAACATAACAGATATCTTCCATCTTAGTAACTCGTACAGGATTGTTTTTACCACCTTCATAAATCGTAGGATCAGCAAGATCTACTACTGGAATTTCACTATTTCCAGTTGTCTCTATAGTTTCCTGTCCATATGTAAGGATACATTTTGGTTTACAATCCTGAATCATATAATTAACGCGTTCTTCAGGGAACGACGATGTAACTGAAATGTACGCACCTCCAGCTTTTAACACACCATAGATAGCCAGTATCAGTTCAATGCTTCGTTCTGCACGTATCATAACAAAGTCGTTTGGCTTAACTCCCATTTTTCTTAGATATAATGCCAAACCATTGACTTTTTCATTCATTTCTAGATAAGTTACTGTCTGATTCTTAAAAATCAATGCAGTGTTATTAGGATACTTCTCTGCTTGTTTTTCAAAAAGATCAATTACAGTCTCATCTCTGTTATATTCCGTATAAGTTTGATTAAAATTATGTAAAACTAACGTTTTTTCTTCTTCTGATAATATTAAAACATCCTTTAGAAGTTTTGTTCTCTCCTTAAAGATATTTTCTAAAAATAGCAGAACATGCTTTATAAAATAGTATACTTCTTCAGCTTGATAATACTCTAGCGAATAAAACCATTCCATGTTCCACTGCTCATTGGCTTTTGTCATCTTTATAGAAATGCCATCACCTAATTTTAGTTGGTTTTCTAACATTTCTGATTGCATATAAAGATTAAAATCTATTTTTTCACTGTCATTTAAAACGACATTCTCTTCCGGTTTTAATTTAATAAGGAACTGTTCATAACTAATATTCTCTTGTGGACATCCTTTTACATAATGAAATTCTCTATCATTTTCAATTACTTTCGCAGTAACTGTATCCTGTTTTGTATGTTTTACATTTACCACCATAAGTGCTGACAACACAACCATATCTATAGTAGTATTTGTTTCTTGACATAGCTTTTCTATATTTTCAGTTAGCATCTTATTAAAATAACATTTTTCTACGTTACTTTTTCTCATCATATCTTACAAGGAATACGCGCATTTTCCCGATTCCTCTCCTCCTAGTCTAAAATTATAAATATGGAAGTGGCTCTTTAAAGAAGATGCCACCTCCATATAATATAAACATTATTATCCTACATGACGCTTTGAGGTATTCTCTTCAAAATTCACACCGTGTCGAACAATTTCATCTAGGTTAGACATCAAGTAATCCATGTTATCCCCTTGGAAGATATTCCTTCCAACAGAAACTCCACGTATACCAGTTTTCATTGCAGAACTTACTCTTTCTAAGAATTCATCCTGCGTATTACACTTCTCTCCTCCTGCAATAATAATAGGAACTGGGCAACCGTCAACCACTTCTTTAAAATTCCCACCATGTTCAGAATAGTTTACTTTTATCAAATCAGCTCCAATCTCAGCTCCAATTCTCGCAACATGCTTAATTTTATCAACGCTAAGTTCATCACGAATTCCTGCTCCTCTTGCATACATCATAGCTAACAAAGGCATGCCATATTTGTAACAATCTTCTGCAACTTTCGCGACATCACGGAACATATCTGATTCAAATTCATTTCCAATATTAAGATGAATCGAAACTGCATTACAACCAAAAGACAGAGCTTCTTTCACCGAACCAACCGTAACTTTGTAATTACTTGTCTGCCCCAAGCTAGTACTTGCGGATAAATGCATGATAACTGAAAGATTCGAATCAACAATTTCTTTTTCACATGCATTAATGAGACCCTTATGTAATATGACACCGTCCACTTTATGTTGTCCTAATTTAGTTATTGTGGCTTTTATATTTTCAATTCCTGAAATAGGCCCCATCGTCATGCCATGGTCAATTGGTACAATAATGGTATTGTCACTACCTTCTCTAAACAAACTCTTAAGTCTTTTCTGTTTTCCTAAGTTCATTTCGCTACATCCCCTTCTTCAAATTCTGTTATTTCTCAATTATATTTTCATCTATTTTGATACCTACATGCCTCCCAGAAACACAAGTGTAACCAAGCACTTTATCCCCTGCTTTTAATTCTGTACAATTTAATGGTTTTCCTTTTGGTCCTATAACACGTACATGCCAATCATCTTGTAATACAACGTTTACCTCATTACCAGCATCATCTTTGGCACGAACCAAAAGTAAAGGACGTCTTTCCATTTTAATTCTGCCAACAGCTACTCTTCGAATATTTCCTTCGCTATCAACAGCCATCATAGGACTTCCGCCTTTTAATTCTGATAAATAGTCAGTTTTATCATTCATGTTCCATGCATACATATGTAATCCTCCTGCATTTACGCGGAATGGACGTAATTCCATATATGGAAGGAAATGTGTTTCAGAACTCACAAGGATTCCACCTGTTGAAGTAGATCCTAATATAATCCCCTCATTTTCTTTTAATTGGGATGTCGTATCGATACAGACTCTGTCGCCCATGCCAATATGTTGACTTTCAATTACAGTTAACTCTTTCAGCTCCATTTTTTGCTGACTTAATGAATCCATTTTTTCTTTCATTTCCACAATATCATTGGCATTCTTTGTTTCTAATAGTACAGAGTGGCTCCCCATCTCCATAACCATTGATGCAATCCAACCATCTTCTCCAGCAATTACCTTCTTACAGACATGGCATTTATTCTTTTGTGAAAATGCAAGCACAAGTTCCAAAGGAATATTAGTAGAAGATAAGAATTCAATAATTACATTGGAATAATGATGTGTCATCTCTACTGTCTTATCCAAAGATTCTCTGTCATTTACGCTTAGGAATAATCCTTTTTCTACACCATCGATGTTTTTCAAAACATTTTCATTTGCAGCAAAAACCGTAATATTCTTTCTGTCAGTTGCTGCCAAAATCCCTTTTAATTCTTCTTGTTCTTTGTCCTCCAAATATATAAGTACACGAATTTGCTTTGGAATAGCTTTCATCAGATTCTTTTGTTTTACCCCAATCATAACTGCTTCATATCCATTATTGGTTGCCAATGGTAGTAAAACTTTTTCTTCTTCCCCATTCAATTTTCTTGCATCAAACCATAATTCTTTCTTTTCATTCATTGCCTTTTCTTCCCTTCTTTTAGTTTGTTGATTAACGTCTTTTATAAAGGTAATTTGATAAAGCTTTTCCTTATTAAAGCACATACCTTAGACGTCTCCTCAATTATGTAAAAATGACCTCCTGTAAATTTATAAGATTCACAGGATATGGAGCTATAGTTTTTCCATTCCATGATACGTTCATTGGTAACAGAATCTTTCTCTCCATATAATATAGTAAAAGGTACTGGAAGCGGCTCCTGTTTCTCAGGAAATTTATAAAGTTCCAGCATCTTTACATCAGAAAACATAATGCGGGCACACATATCATATAATTCCTTATTATCCAAAACTTCCTTTGGAATTCCCCCTAGCTTTTCCATTTGAATCATAAAATCTTCTTTAGTTAATTTATGAAGATTTTGCTCTACTCTTGCATGTGGCGGATTTACGCCCGATATCACCAAAACAAACTTCCTATGTCCCATTGTTTTTACTATTTTCTCAGCTACAGCATATGCTAACATTCCCCCCATACTATGCCCAAAGATAACGAATGGTTCTTCCTTGACTTTCATCTGAATTTGTTCAAATATATCTTCTACTGCTTCTTCAAAGGAATCATACAAGGGCTCTCTAAATCTTTGTCCCCTTCCCTTTAATTCAACAGCGCAAAGATTAAACCCCAAGTCTGCCAATCTTTTTTTCCACGAATAATATGATCCTGCAGACCCTCCTGCAAAAGGAATACAAAACACCTTGATATTATTCATTTTCAATTACTGATTCAATATATTGAACCAGACCCTCTACGTTATTATAGGTAGTACTAAGCATATACTCTTCTTCAAACTCTATATCAAACTCTTCCTCTAAATCTAATAATATTTTCACAAATTCAATGGAGTCAATTCCCATCTCTTCAAATGAACTCATCAAACTAATGTCTGCTAAGGATAGTTCTGCTTTCACCTTAACAATGCTTTTTATAACATAATCACTAATTTTGTTATTCATAAATCCCTTAGCCCCTCTCTTTTAATGTAATTGCAAATATATGCATGTTAATACATTCTGGTAATGTAATATTGGCAATTCTCTTATTGACTTTTGTATGTATCTGAGCAATATATATATTACATTCCTCGGTATCTACTAACTTACCATTCATAAGAACAACTGCCTTTTCAGAAGTAAAGGCAATATTTTGAGGTTGTCCAAATTCAAGATTTGGCATCCAATCACTTAGTTCAATTCGGTAACTTTCCCTTGTTCCATCCTCATAGGTGATTCCTACATCCTCTTTATAATTCCCCCACTCAGAACAACCTAAGAAAGAAATCTTAGTATAGTATCCAGGTTCAATGGATATAACTTGCTTTGAACAAGCGATATTATCTGCTTTTCCTTCTTGTTTCTGTGCTAATGAAAATTCTGTATCCTTACAGAATACCTTATTTCCACTTGGAAATTTATCATTAATAAAATACTCTCCACTATTATTGAAATCTGCTGTCTTTGAACCATACTGTCCAATACCTTCATTATTGAAAAATGCCTTAAGGTTAGCAAAATGAATCTCGCCTTTATCTTCTCCCTTAGTTGATACTTCGCTTTCCTTCAATTTATTTTTCTTTCCTTCCAACACACGAATCACTTTTTGTATATATGCCTCTTCTTGTTCCACCACATCTTTCATCTTTTTAGAAAGATATTCCGCAATATTACTGGTCTTGCGTGCAAATACTTTCTTAATCAGCATCATTCTAACAGAGTCCCATTTCTCTGCTAGATATAAAGCATCATCTGCTAATTTCTCAAGTGACTCACGTTTATCAGAATCTTTCCTCGCTAACTTTTTAAGCATGACGGCGAATCGTACTCTGTTATGAGACAGTTCCTTCATTGCTGAATTGATATGAATTCTATTTTGGATTTCATTCATATCAAAAAACTCATTTTCATCATATTGATCAATTTCAAGTTCTAAATTAAAGTCTACGTTTATATCCTCTGCCATTTCTTTTAACGTTGCAATCTGTCCACCTTCCAGAAGATGCTGTAACTTTTCCTTCAATACCTGCTCCGGATTATACTTCTCACATGGTTCATATGTTATCTTAGTTAAATACTGAAATCCTTTTACATAGTTTTCATAAGGTAGAAATACTTGCTGTCTATCGTAGTAAGGATCCACACACTCCAATTCTTGTCTTTCTTCATCCCACCTGGATACATATAGTGAATGAGCACCTGCTTCGATTACTTGGTACCTCCAATCCCATGGACATTCAAATCCAAGTATTGTAAATTGAAAAGCGACATTTCTATCAAATTCTTGTTGAATTTGTTTAAGTCCTTCATTGGCATCCATACTTAATTTTTCTCTTTTGATTCCTACATAGTTAGCTAAATTTTCTTCCACCAATATATTAAAATCAATGCTTTTTCCTATGCCTACTGCTTTACTCTTATTTGAAGAGTAAACGGTTCTCAATGCATCCATATATGCGAATTCATATTCAACATCTACTGTTGCTGCGTAAGTAGCCAGACAATCATCTAAGCAAAAAGATGGTGTTACGCTACCTAATAACCGAGGTAATTTTTTTACTTTCAATATATTGAAAGTAAAAAAATTACCTCGGT
>NZ_CBDLAM010000016.1:0-14269 GCF_965301125.1 Anaerosporobacter sp.
ATTCATATTATTATCTACTAATACACGGAATTCCTCATAGGTTTCGGCATGAAAATTCTCATCATTATGTATCACTTGATTCAAATATAATGCTGTATTCATTGGTAATAAAACAGCATTACTATCTTTTAAGTCTTTATAAGATACATTCATATGATCAAGCAAATTAGCTGCTCTCTCCATATTCATAGAATCTAAATTAATAAAATCTCCATTCTTAAGACGATAATATTTCTTCTTCAGGCGATAGGAATGGAATAAATCCTTTAACTCATCGGTAGGTATATCTTCAAATTCTAGTTGCATCTCTAACAAATCAGAGTCTGATTTAACTTTTAAACTCGTATTAAGATTACCCACATTTCGTATATTAATGGTTTTAAATGACTCAGAATAAAACACTTCATATTTAGAGATTAAATCGTCTATTTTATTTGTTAGGAATTCGTATGCTTCCTCTTCATTTTTAATAATAAAATAGTCGCGATTTGCTTCAAATCCCATACCACTAAGATAATCAACAACTACATCTTCATCAAGAGGTTTGCGCACAATAATTGCTTCCGAATGAGAAGCCTCATGTAGCGGATTAATCTTATAATCTCCATAGATAAACTTAACATCAGCACGAATATGGGACTTATATTTATCTAAGTATATTTCCGTACATAACGGTTCATCAATATATCGGTTCTTAATTTCTTCTGGAACTTGAATCTCCATTGTCTCGTGGATTTGTGGCAATACATGTTCTAAAAACTTAAATTTATTCGTTCCTGTAAATTGTATTGGACCTTTTTCTTTACTAATACTACTAAAGAATGGAACGAAATTTTTAATAAACTTTTGGTTTGGCTGATACATCGTATGATGATAGAATAATAATTCACCGCTTTGAGTAACAGGGATAATCCCATCTTCTGATACTTGACTCATAATTAGAGAATCATCATCTAAATCAATTTGATACTCAATTCTAGGATTTTTAGGATAGAATTTTACGTCACGATATTCATTTCCATATAGATTCAGATGGAAGCTATCTTTGTCTAATAAGGATAATAACTTTATTAGCAGATTCTTGGTTAATAGCATTTGGGATTTTGAAAATACATTTGCGGTATTCGCACGGCCTAATAACTCTTGTACCTCATATACTTCTACTAGAAATTCCATAACTCTTTGTGAGGTTTCATGGAATTTACTTTCACCTTGTACAAAACGAAATTCCTTTCCCAGTACAATGTCCTCTTTATTATAATAATCAGTTATGAATTTCTTCAAACTCTGAACTTTATAGAATCGATTATTCCCTACTTGTATAGATAGATACGCTTTACCTGTTTCTGCTTTCATTATAGCAGGTATATAGATACAAACCTTAATACGGAACGTTTCTCCTGGTAAATTAATTTCATCTTGACGACTGAAATAGTCTATTATTTTAAGCACTTTTTTTTCATCAGCAGAAATATCATCTTTAGATTTCGCTCGATTTTCATAATCAGCTATGAAAAGTAAGGTAGCTATAACATGTTTGCAAGCTCCATCATATTTAAAACTTGCTGGACAATTACAGGTATAAGTAAAAGAATCTTCTTTATCTTGTGTCACCGTAACGATATAATCGGACTGTCCTTTCACAAATGCACGGTATTGCTTATTGGCTTGTGACCAGGTAATATTCTTAACAGCGTTATTTTGATAATAACGAATACCTCTGGCATAGGTCTGGTCGTCAGCAGCGATATTTCGTATAGCTGCTTTCGTTATTTTTAACATACCGTTACTCCTTTCTAAAATCATTACATGCGTGGATGTCCACGCGGTATCCTATTATTATACCACATTTTATACGTTTCTGTTCTCTCTAATAGCAATTTTATATTGAAAAATCTAACAAATTATCTACTATTATATTTTATATTTTATAAACATTTAATAAAATTAGCAAAATTTTAACATTATACTTGAATTTGGAGATTATGAGGAATAAAATTTTACATGTAGTTACCATTTCAAAATTCAATGGTATTATCTATATTGATTGGAACGGTAACCTAAATTTATTACAAAGGAGAAAACTAGATGGACAAGTTTAAACCAAAACTCCTTTCTGTTACAAAACACTATAGCACAAAACAATTCGTAAAAGACATGACCGCTGGTATCATAGTGGCTATCATTGCTTTACCACTCTCTATCGCTTTTGCATTAGGTTGTGGTGTTTCTGCAGAAAAAGGAATCTACTCAGCAATTATTTCAAGTATCGTCGTTGCACTATTAGGTGGCAGTCGTGTGCAGATTACTGGTCCTACAGGTGCTTTCATTATTATAACGCAATCTATAATTAGTAAATATGGGTTAGAAGGACTAATGATGGCAACCATTCTTGCAGGAGTTATGCTCATCCTTATGGGCGTGTTTCGGTTAGGAAAATTAATTAAGTTCATTCCATCACCAATTACCATAGGATTTACAGGAGGAATCGCAGTTACAATTTTTACATTAGAGTTTAAAGATTTCCTAGGACTTTCTTTTGACAAGATGCCAACAAACTTCTTTGGCAAATGGCATGCTTATCTTACAAACCTATCCAAAGTGAATTATCAAAGCATTCTACTTGGCACACTTTGTATCCTTATCCTTGTGCTGTGGCCAAAAGTCAATAAAGTGATACCAAATTCACTTATCGCTATTATTATAGGGACTAGTATCGCTTATTTTGGTAATCTTGATGTTAAGACACTTGGTGAAATTCCAAAGACACTTTCATTTCCAAAATTACCAAACCTATCTCTTGATGATATCTTTGATTTAATACAACCCGCATTCACAATTGCAATCCTCGTTGCTATGCAAGCATTATTATCCGCAGTTGTAACCGATGGTTTAATACATAGTAAACACCGTTCTAGTATGGAACTAATTTCACAAGGTACTGCTAACATCATTCTTGGACTCTTTGGCTGCATTCCTGCTACAGGAGGTGTAGCAAGATCAATAGCTAATGCTAAGAATGGCGGACGAACACCTATCTCTGCTATCTTTCATGGTCTTACATTATTCTTATTCTTAATGATTGGAATGCCATTAATTAAACATGTACCCTTATGTGTATTATCCGCAATTTTGATTGTAGTATCCTATAACATGTTCAATTTAAAAGCTTTCTTATCCTACGCCAAGGCACCAAAAAGTGATATCGCTGTATTAATTTCTTCTTGTGTACTTACATTTGCATTCGATTTAGTACTAGCTATTGAAGTGGGCATGGTATTAGCATGCGGCCTATTCATGAAACGTATGGCCGATGTTACTAAGGTGAAAAATTGGAAATACATAGAAGAATACGATGATTTTGATGAAGATAATGATATAGATAGCTTACAACTAAAAGAAGTACCTTCCCATACGTTAGTATTTGAATTAAATGGACCATTATTCTTTGGTGCTGCTGACAAACTTCTCTATATTCAAAATGAAATAAAAAAGGATACCAAAGTCGTTATTCTTAGAATGCGCAGTGTTCCAGCTGTTGATGTAACTGCATTAAATACTTTAAATAAAATTCAAGCTTCTTTTGAAAAGAAAGGTATCACATTAATTCTTTCGCATGTACTAGACCAACCGTTATCAGTTATGAAAAAATCCGGCTTTACTAGTACAATTGGTTCCAAAAATATATGTTCTAACATAGACCTAGCGCTAGTTCATGCAAAAAAAATTGTTTGCGAAACTTAATCCGTACATAACAAAAGAGTACTCTGTCGAAATAATACAAGATTCATTGTATCATTCTAACAGAGTACTTATTATTACATTCCTAATAAGGAATATAACTCTTTTAATCTCGCTATCTCATAGTTGGCTTGAATGGACGTGTTATTCTTAACTTTGTCTTGATTAATAAGGCAAGTATCAATTCCACTATTTATTCCACCTAATATATCGGAAGTTAACGTGTCCCCAATTATTAAGATTTCCTCTCTTCTTATTGGTTTGATATGATCAATCACATAATCAAAGAACTCTTTTCTTGGTTTAGCAAATCCAATCTCATCAGATATGAATACTCTTTTAAAGAAAGGATTTAATCCAGAAATATCCAATCTAGTTTGTTGGGTTTTCGTAACACCATTTGTAATGATATGAAGATCGTAATCCTTTGATAGAGTTTGGCATACTTCATATGCATCTTCTATCAAATCTGCATATTGTCCTAAACGTTCTTGATATTGTACCTCAGCCTGTTCATATTCTCTTGTTATATGGATTTCTTCAAAAAGCCCCTTAAATCGATTCAATAAGATATACTCTTTCGTCAACTCTCCACGTTCAAAGAGACTCCATAACTTAGATTCAATTGCAGAAAATCGAGCTAATACCTCTTTACTATAAGTAATCCCATTTTCTGTGAGGATTTCTTTTAGTGCTCGTTCTTTTGATTTTTCGAAATCTAGTAACGTACCATCTACATCAAATAATAACGTTGAATATTGCACCATCTACACCAATTCCCCGATATAATAAAAACCTTTACACTCGTCAAGACGAACATCAACAATCTTACCTATTAACTCTTCTCCGCCTTTAAAATGTACTAATAAACTATTACTTAAACGTCCAGTTACAAGACTTGAATCTTGTTCATTAATTTGCTCAACTAAAGCACTTTGTACCGTATTCACATGTTGCTTCGTTAATTCAGAAGAAATTGTTTGTACTTCTTTTAACAAACGATTGAAACGTTCTTTTACAACTGCTTCATCTACTTGTTCTTCCATGTTCGCTGCAGGTGTTCCTGTTCTCTTTGAATAGATGAATGTATAAGCACTGTCGTATTTTACTTTACGAACCACATCAAGTGTTTCTTCGAAATCTTCTTCTGTTTCACCTGGGAAACCAACAATAATATCTGTTGTTAATGAAATTCCAGGCATTGCAGTTTTAATACGATCAACTAAATCTAGATATTGTTCCTTTGTATAATGACGATTCATAATCTTTAAGATTCTTGAGCTACCAGCTTGTACAGGTAAATGAAGATGATTACAAATTTTCTTTGAATTTTTCATTACTTCAATTAACTCATCTGATAAATCCTTTGGATGAGATGTCATAAAACGAATTCTTTCAAGTCCATCAATTTTCTCAATTTCTTGTAATAACTCTGCAAATGACATTGGACATTCTAGTGTTTTACCATAAGAGTTAACATTCTGTCCAAGTAACATGATTTCTACAACACCATCTGCAACAAGTTCTTTGATTTCCTTAATGATATCTTCTGGATTACGGCTTCTCTCTCGTCCACGAACATAAGGAACGATACAATAACTACAGAAATTGTTACAACCAAACATAATATTAACGCCTGCTTTAAAACGATATTTTCTTTCACTTGGTAGATCTTCTACGATTTCTTTGGCATCTTTCCAGATATCAATGATCATTCCATCATTTTCTAGTCTTGCTTGTATTAATTCTGCTAATTTGAATATATTGTGTGTACCGAAAATAATATCTACATAACGGTAACTCTTCTTGATTTTATCAACTACTGTTTGCTCTTGCATCATACAACCACAAAGAGCAATTATCATATGTGGGTTTTTCTTCTTTAATTTACCAAGGTAACCCAAACGACCATAAACCTTTAGATTCGCATTCTCACGAACCGTACATGTATTATAGATTACAAAATCCGCTTCTTCAGTTTCTACCATCTGGTAACCAATATTCTCTAAAATACCAGTAATTTTTTCAGCATCTCTAGCATTCATCTGACAGCCAAAGTTCTGCACACAAGCTGTTAATGGTCTTCCTAGCTCTTCTTTCTTTTGATCATACCATTTCTTTAGATTTTCAATGTAATGATACTGACGTTGTGTTTCAGAAGAAAACTCTTCAATATTTTGACTTTTTGTATTTTCTAAATTCATAACGTTCTCTCTTTCTATACTTATCCATATCTATATCCAAGAATATCTTGGCAAACATATAATCACGCATCGGTTTAATTATATAGAATTTGCGTGATAAGTTTTTTCAGTCCATCGTATACTATACCTTATTTCTATGAAATTGTCTAGTATGATTAAGATTAAGGTATCAATAGTTTTCTTGTACTTATGTATCTAGGTAGTCATGTTCGATCCTTTTCTATCTTAATATCAACACCATCGGTTGTCATAACAATGGTTCCATCTTTATCCGTTCGATATAATAGGATATGTTGTTCGTTAAGTACCTCTAAGGTTTCCTTCTCAGGTAATGAAGTTCCATCTCCCTCTTCACAAGTGATTACTGCCACTGCCGGATTTACTGCATCTAGGAATTCCTCGCTTGAGCTTCTCTTACTTCCATGGTGTCCAACTTTAATAACATCAGCATGTAAATCATATCCCTTTTCTAACATTTCATTTTCAGATACTTCCATTGCATCTCCCATAAATAAGAATCTCTTCTCTCCATATTGCATCATAAGAACTATGGAACTCTCATTATCAGTTCCTGCAGCAATTGCTTCGTCACCAGGAGCTAACACGGTAAATTTAACATTTCCAACATAGAATACAGTCTTAACCTGTGGAATAAACCTTGTTACCTTCAACTCTATCGCTGTTTCAATCATTGATTGATATGGCTTCGAATTTTTCCCTCTCGATGACATCAGTAAGACATCTGTTGGAAAATTCTTCAGAATGTCACTCATTCCCCCTACATGATCTTTATCACAATGCGTAGCAACAGCATAATCAAGTTTAGTTACATCTTGTTTTTTAAGATACTTAATAATATCCTTTGCCTTGTCAATTGTTCCTGAATCTATTAGAACTGCCTTGTCGTCAATCTTAATCAAAATGCTGTCTGCCTTACCTATATTAAGAAAATGTACGGATACTAGCTTATTATCATCTAAATCACCCTTTACATCAAAACCGCTCTTTGACTGCGTCTTCTCATGATTCAATCCGCTTCCTTTTATACCTATAATTAAGCAAATACTACACAACAAAATAATTATCATAGCTATTACAAGTTTTCTTTTTTGCTTACGGCAGCAGGATAAATCATTCATGTAAACTTAGGCCTCCTATAGATGATCAAGAATATGTTCAATATATAACTTAACTAAATTAATGTCTGTACATTGATATAGCATTCTGGCACCTACTACATCTTCAATTTCATTAAAAATCAATTCGCCCTTATCACCAATTATAAAATCAATTCCTACCATGTTAGGTTTCACCAGATCAATTATCATATGAACCATTTCTCTTTCCTCTTTGTTTAGTTCATATACGCTAACTTCTCCACCTAATGAAAAGTTAGATTTAAAACCTTCCTTTGCTTTTCTAAGAATAGCAGCAATAATCGTATTACCAATTACATATACACGAAGATCCTTATTCTCACACCCAACGAATGGTTGTATTACTGTATCCTGATAACAGGTATTATTAACAACTTCATCTACTTGTGAGATATCACTCGGATCAATCAGATAAACTTGTTGTCCTCCATGACCATCTACAGTCTTAACCACTGTTTGCCCATTTCTCTTCGTCAGTTTATCTCTTAGTTCACCGTGTTTACAAAATGTAGTATCCACAATATCAATTCCTAAAGAAGCAACTGTTTGATAGGTACTAGCTTTATCGTTACATATCCTTGCAACGTTTGAGTTATTAAATACAGCAACTTTCATACATTCCAGTTGCTTTGAAAGAAGAGGGTATATCACTCTACAAATAGCAAATCTAGGCAATTTCACGGGCTCACCTTGGTATTCAAGATACCATTCATTGTTTCGAACACCAAAATCTAAATCTTCTACAATTATTAATTCAAACGTTATGTCGAATTTCTTTCCTTCTTCTTGATACATTGTTATATAATGCTTGTTGTACTCAGCTTCTTTTCGCCCATATAAAATCCAACCTATCATTGTACTTCTCCTTTCATTTACGTTGAGAACGCAAAACTCTATATACTCCTTCTTAGCTTCTTAGATGAAGCAAATTTAGGTAACTAAGAGTTGTTTTACTAGATATGAAAATTCAAGCAAGTCGCCTAAATAAATATTCCTTAGTATTAATATCATCGTAGTCAATTTCCTTCTTTTTCACATATATACTTAACTATATCTTCAGCAACATTTACTCCCGTACAATCATAGATGTTTTTAAAATGCGCATTGGAATTAACTTCACATACAATTGGTTCTTCGTTTTCATCAAATAGAAGATCTACTCCAGCAAAATCAAGTCCTATCGCCTTGACACAATCTACCGCTAATTTGACTTGCTGCTTTGTTGGTTCATACTGCTTCATTTTACCGCCATTAGATATGTTCGCTCGAAAATCACCTGTATCTGAATAACGATACATTGTAGCAACAACCTCATTACCAACCACATTTAATCGAATATCACGTGCAAAACTTGATTTAACATATTCTTGAACAAGAAATGGTTTCGCTCCAATATTCTCTATACAATTCGTTAATTCAATATCATTATGAACAAGATATACTTGTTGTCCGAAAGATCCAAAACATTCTTTCACTACAATTGGATACGATAATTGACTTTTCATATATTCTACAAATTTATAATTAGTAAAACCGATGTTTGGATATGTCATAGGTGCAAGTATTGTCCTTGGCATCTTAATATTCTTTTCATTTAATGCTATGTGAGTCATGGCTTTATTATCACATATTTCTATTGCTCTAGACGAGTTGTATACTTTAAGTGAAAGACTTTCAAGAAAACTTGCTAGACGAATATCTTTATCCCAGAACAAAACAAATTCTGGCTTCTCCATTGAAATCAGATTTTGAATAACATGATTACCATTAATATCTACTAATAAATCCGCATTTGTCTTAACTAGTAATTCTATATCATATTTTTTTGCAGCTTTCACTAACCACATATTTAATTCTGAATATTTATTTGTATTCAAGAACTCATTCGTCACTAACCATGCTTTTTTCATTATATGCCTCCATTCTAGCAGCTTAGTTCGTCAATCCACTTAAAGTCGTTATAATATCTATGGTGGTACCAACAGGTAATTTATGTTGGTACCACCATAGATATTCGAGTTTTCAACTATATATAAACATTGTTATAGCATTTATTATTAGACATATTCATCTACATATTGTTCAAATTCTTCTTCAGACATAAGAACTTTTCTTGGTTTCGTTCCTTCTTCAGGTCCAACAACACCAGCTTCATATAACTGATCCATAATACGTGCAGCTCGATTAAATCCAATCTTATATACACGTTGTAACATACCAATAGATGCTTTATCTTTTTCAATAATAAACTTACCAGCTTCTACAAAGTAATCATCGCGATCATTTGCTGGAGCCGCCGACCCTTCTGATGAAGGGATACTTGTTATCTTACTGGTTATCTCTTCATTATATGAAGGCTTGCTTCTTTGTGATGACAAGAATTCCACTACTTCACTAACTTCCTTATCTGAAACAAAAGCCCCCTGAATACGTACAGGTTTTGGATAACCAGAAGGGAAAAATAACATATCACCTTTACCTAATAATTTCTCTGCACCTGATCCATCAATAATTGTTCTAGAGTCAATTGCAGATGATACAGAGAACGCAATACGAGAAGGTACATTCGCTTTAATAAGGCCAGTAATAACGTTAACGGATGGTCTTTGAGTTGCAATAATAAGATGAATACCAGCCGCACGTGCCATCTGAGCTAGACGGCAAATCGCATCTTCTACTTCTCCAGGAGCTACCATCATAAGGTCTGCAAGCTCGTCTACAATAATAACAATCTGAGGCATCTTCTGGAATTTCTCATCCTCATAATCTTGCACTTTTTCTACCTTTGCATTATAACCTTTGATATCTCTAACTCCAAGTTCAGCAAAACGATTATACCTGTCAGTCATCTCCATAACAGCCCAATTAAGAGCAGCTGAAGCTTTCTTAGGATCTGTCACTACAGGGATTAACAGATGAGGTATTCCATTATATACACTTAACTCTACAACCTTAGGATCGACCATGATTAACTTAACATCATCTGGATGAGCTTTATATAGAATACTCATAATTAACGTATTAATACAAACCGATTTACCAGAACCTGTTGCACCAGCAATAAGAAGGTGGGGCATCTTGGCAATATCAGTAACAACGACTTGCCCACCGATATCTTTGCCAACTGCGAACGCAAGATTACTACCGTGTTCTTTGAACTCCTTACCCTCAATAAGTTCACGGAACATAACTGCAGAGTTCTCCTTATTAGGTACTTCAATACCCACAGCAGCCTTTCCAGGTATTGGCGCCTCAATACGAATATCAGCAGCAGCTAGATTTAACTTAATATCATCAGCTAGATTCGTTATCTTGCTTACCTTTACCCCTTGTTCTGGCTGTAATTCATAACGAGTAACTGCTGGACCACAACTTACATTTGTAATTGTTACTCCTACTCCGAAGCTTTGTAATGTCTGTTGTAATTTCATAGCAGTTTCTTTTAACTCACTATCAGATGCACCTTTTGAAGTTTTATTAGGTCTAGATAACAATTCTAGTGGTGGAAACTCATATACAAAAGGTTCTTCAACACTTTCAATAGAAGATTCTACAGCTGTAGTTTCGATAGAATCTTTCTTTTCTACGTTTTCTTTATGAGCCACATTGCTATTGTTATATTCTTTACTTTTATATTCTTTACTTGGTTCAGGAGCATGTGACTCTTCTTGAATATATGACTCTTTTTGAATATGTGACTCTTTTTGAGTATGCGGCTCTTTTTGAGTATGCGGCTCTTCTTGAGTATATGATTTAGAAAATACCTCTTCCACTTCCTCATTCTCAAGAGCTTTTATATCCACACGGAAATTGTCAAATTCGTCTTCCATTTGATTACTAAATGTAGTACTTGCTTCAGCCATTTCTAACGCATCGCTAGTTCTCTTCATACTTGGCTCTTCCTCTTGACGTCTCTCAATAGGCTGATGATTATCAATTGAATCGCCTTTATCATACGACACTTCGCTCTCTTCTACAGGTGTCGTATATTGTATCTTTTCTTTGTCTACATTTGTAGAATTTCCATCAAAACTCTCATTCATTATCTGTTTTGCAAGTTTTTTAATATCATACTCTTTGCTTTGACTAAACTTACGTTTCATCTCTTCTTTATAGATTGGAGTATCATTATATTTAGAAGACTGATCACCTCTGTATATTGGAATGGAATCAAAATCAAATGGCTTTACTTCTTCAAGAGGAGCTGTAGATGTTGTATCATCTGTTAACCCTGCTTGTAATGGTACCTCTTGATTACTTATAGTAGTTTCTTGATTCTGATTTGAAGCTTCAGTTTTCTGACCTACACCAGGGAATGTAAATGTCTTTGCTTTCTTCTTACGGTCACCTTTTACACTCTTTCTTGTATCTAGCGGAATATCTTGATTTGCTTGTCTTGCTTTATTCGCTGAATTACGTTTAGGTTCATTATAAACCTCTTCTTCCTCATAATCATCATATTCTTCAACGTAGTACACTTCTTTGCGAGCTTTCTTTACCTCTTCTCTTCTTGCTTTCATTTCTTGAAACTTAACAGCACTTTTTTTACCTAAGCTAGCAAACAAGAGCTTTTCAGTTATAAACATAATTAATAAAGTCATAATTGCAAGTAAAATTACAAGTGTACCAGCAAAACCGAATAATGGATACATAATAGAATAAATTATACCACCTATAAGCCCGCCACCATTTTTATCCGCTGCAGAGCCCGTATAATAATCTAATAACTTCCATTCTGAACTATAATCTACACTAACTAATTGGATAAAAGCAGCTAGCATACAAAATAAGCAAATACTACTAACAAGCTTAATCGTTGCTGTATAATTTCCTTTATTGGATATATTGAATGCGACTCCAAAAAACAATAGATATGGTAATATATATGCTAGTAATCCAAACATACCAAAAGTAAATTTATTGATAAACGAACCAACGCTACCACTTAAATTAAAATTGCTAAGTACTAAAATTACGGCTACTACAAGAGTAATTATTATTGTAATCTCATCTATATAGCGACTTAAGCCCTCCTGCTTATTCCTTTGATGGCCACTATTCTTTCCTGTATTCCCCTTTTTTCGTCCAGATGCTCCACTTCTGTTAGTGGCTGGTTTTCTACCTGGCGTTTTCTTCTTAGACGAAGTAGGCTTTTTTTGAGTTGCCGCCATTCATAATTCCTCCCTTAAGCTACAAAATTCCATATAACTGCTATACTACCTACTACAAAACAATAGTACGCAAATCCTTTATATTTTTTCCTACGCACAACAACTAACATAGTCTTAATGCAAATATATCCTACAATAGTTGCTATTAATGTACCAATTACATATCCTACTACTTCAGTAGAATCAACTGCAACCGTACTAATATCTTTCATTTGTAAAATAACTGCACCCAATATTGCTGGTATAGACATAATAAATGAATATTTTACAGCGAAATTCTTATCTAGTCCGCAAGATAAGCATGCCGTAATTGTAGTTCCAGAACGTGACAAACCAGGAAGTGTTGCTAACCCTTGTGCTAATCCAATAATTCCTGCATCTGCATATGTAACATCCTTAGCGCGTTTCTTTCCTGGAACTGTTCGGTCCGAAATTAATAATAATACACCAGTTAACAATAAACATAATCCGGGTATTATTAATGTCTCACTTGTAACTTCCACAACATTTTGTAATAAGATTCCAAGTATTCCTGTTGGTATGGTTGATACAACTACAAGCATAACAAATTTACGATAAGCAGTTTTTATCACTTTATTATATTCTCGTTTTTCCTTGGAAAATAAGTTATGTACCAAACGTCCAATATTTACAAAAAGATCCCCTATAATACCAAAGCCTTCTATTAACAACTGCTTAATATCTTTCCAAAAGGCTACAAACATTGCAATTAATGTACCAAAATGTAACATAACATTAAATAGCAAGCCTGTATCATTAATATGTAAGATATATTTCATAATCGCCAAATGTCCAGAACTACTTATTGGTAAAAACTCTGCCACACCCTGGACAATTCCCATTATGATTGCCTGCAATATTGTCATGGTTACTCCTCCCACTTTACTTTTTCAAAATGCATAAAAAATTGATTCTATGCATGATAAGACGTTACATTTCTTAACTTACATTAGAACCAATCTAATTATACCTTTTATATTTGTGATAAGCAATAGTAAATCTGTATTTTTCGAACATAGTGTTCTGTTATCTAAGTTATTATGCCTTGCTACCTTGTTTTTCTTCTATCATATCATACAATTTCTCAATCGCATCATGTATTCCACCTATAGCATCGACAATCCCTTCTTCTACTGCTTGTCCTCCAACTAAGATTGTACCAAGATCCTTTGATAACATTGTTGTATTAAACATTAACATCTCTAATCTCTCTTTTTTTGCATTGCTATGATCTGCTATAAATCCAACAATACGATCTTGCATGATTTTAAAATAGTCATATGTCTGTCTAGAGCCGATTACTGTTCCACTCATTCGAACCGGATGAATAATTACAGTACCAGTCGGTACTATGAATGAATAATCCGTAGCTACCGCAAGAGGAACACCGATAGAATGGCTATCGCCTAAAATTAATGAAACTGTTGGCTTACTTAATGAAGCAATCATCTCCGCTATGGCAAGTCCTGATTCTACAGCACCTCCTATGGTATTAACTAGAATTAATACCCCTTCAATATCTTCACTATCTTCAAGAACAGCAAGCTGCGGAAGAATGTGTTCATACTTTGTGGTTTTGGTTTGTTGTGGCAAACATTCATGCCCTTCTATCTCACCAATGATCGTCAAGAGATGCAATTTGTGATCTCGTCTATTCTTATCAAGTGTTACTTGACCAAATTCTTGTAACTTTTCGTTCTCAAGTTTTTCTTTTTCTTTAGCAACTTTCTCGTCAACTATTGATTTTCCTTGATAACTATCATTAGAATTCTTTGATTTATTTACTGCATTGCTATTTTCAGTACTATAAACAACATCAATATCACATAAATTCTTTGTTTGCATATTAACTTTACCTCACTTTTTTCTTAGTATGTGAGATTTTAGTTTATCCTATTCTTGATTATTAACTGATTCACCTTTATCAAATTTGATTGTTAATATTCGGTGTCAAATTCCCAAACTAAATTTACAA
>NZ_CBDLAM010000016.1:14279-33641 GCF_965301125.1 Anaerosporobacter sp.
CGATTAAGTTAAAAGACAATATATCATATTTCACTTTGATAAATTGTCTTTTATTTATATGTATTTTTATTTATTTTATTTATTTTTATTTATGTGTATTTTTATGGGTAATTATAAAAAGTTTATATCCTTATTTTCTACCACTTAAACTTGTTCAAATGCTTGCTCTAAATCCTTTATTATATCTACGATATCCTCAATACCGACCGACATACGAATGAGTTCTGGTTCAACCCCTGCTTGTTCTAACTGTTCATCAGTAAGTTGACGATGCGTTGTACTTGCTGGATGAAGGACACTTGTACGAGCATCTGCTACGTGTACAACGATAGCTGCTAGTTTTAATTTTTCCATTAGATTTGCAGCGGCTTCTCTTCCACCTTTTACACCAAAGGATACAACTCCACAAACTCCATTTGGTAAGTATTTTTTAGATAAGTCATAGTATTTATTACTCTCAAGACCTGGATAATTAACCCATGTTACTTTTTCATTTGATTCTAACCATTTAGCAACAGCTAATGCGTTCTCGCAATGACGCTGCACACGTAAATGGAGAGTTTCTAGACCAACATTTAGTAAGAAAGCATTTAACGGTGCTGGAGTCGCTCCCATATCTCTCATTAATTGGACTCTCGCTTTTGTTATGTAAGCCGCTTTTCCACAATCTCTGGCATAAACCATACCGTGATAAGACTCATCTGGTGTTGATAAGCCTGGAAACTTATCTGTATTCCAATCAAAATTACCACTATCTATAATAACACCGCCAAGAGCAATCGCATGGCCGTCCATATATTTAGAAGTTGAATGAATAACGATATCCGCTCCATGCTCAAAAGGTCTACAATTAATTGGTGTAGCAAATGTATTATCCACGATTAATGGAACTCCATTCTGATGTGCAAGCTTTGCCATCTTCTCAATATCACACACTACTAATGTTGGATTTGAAATCGTTTCAGTGAAAATACATTTTGTATTCTCTCGAACTGCTTTTTGTAATTCTTCCATCGGTGAATCTGGATCAACGAAAGTAACTTCAATTCCTAATTTTTTTAGCGTAACACCAATCAAATTAGTTGAGCCACCATAGATAGCTATGGAAGATACTACATGATCACCAGCTCCACAGATATTAAGTATAGCAAATGTAGTTGCTGCTTGACCTGAAGATGTACATAAAGCACCAATGCCACCTTCTAAAGACGCAATTTTTTTCTCTACAGCATCAACGGTTGGATTACTAAGTCTCGAATAGAAGAAACCTTCCGCCTCAAGATCAAATAGCTTTCCTACTTGGTCACTCGTATCGTATTTGTATGTAGTAGATTGATAGATTGGTAAAACCCGTGGTTCTCCATTCTTTGGTTCATATCCAGATTGAACACAATTTGTATTAATACTATAATCGTTCATCTTATCACCTTTCATGCTATAAATTAAGTGGACGGCTTTACATTTTAACGTAATGCATTGTTAAATTCACTGAATCTATTGTATATCTTTTGTAATTGTTTTGTCAATGAAAAAGAGACATAAAACGACGCTTGTCCCTTTTATTTCATTGACAAAATGTAATAAAATGCGCAATTCTTTGTATTTCTATTAGTTTTTTCCTGTTGAACCGATTCCACCTCGGTCTTCCCCTGTTAATGTACTCACTTCATCAAAAACTAATTTTGGTTGATGTTTTTCTATTCTGAACTGACAAATTCGATCATTCTTGCTAATTTTAGTGTCACGTAAGGCGATTGCAGGCATGTACCACCAATCATTAGGCCCACAGTAAGATTCATCTACTAATCCCATATGATTTGACTGAATAATGCCAAAGTTCTTATACGTACTACTTCTTGGTATAATATGAGCTTCATATCCTTCTGGTAGTTGCATCGCAACACCTAATGGAATTAGACGAAATTCCCCTTCTTTTAGCTCCACATCTTCTGCCGCACGAAGATCAATCCAATCTGATTTTCCGTCAATATATTCTAATCTTTTGATTGAGTCATCTAAATATTGTATCTTTATTGTTTCCATCTTTCTTCTATCCCTTTCACTATTCTTTCATCCAAATTACCAACTAGAGCAATACTGCATGAAGTTTCATCAAGTATATTCTTTGCTAACGCATTAACATTATCCCTGGTAATTAAATTAACACGTTCTATTACATCATTAAGCGGAATTATCTTGCCATATTTCATGATATGTTTCGCATTACTATTCATACGGTTTTTCGTACTTTCATTAGCTATCGTAAGATTAACACGAATTTGCTTCTTCGTTTCTTCGATATCTTTCTCAGAAAATCCTTCTACCTTCACCTCTTCTATGATACGAAATATCTCATCATATATGATTAAGGCAGGTTCTGGATTTGTTGCAGCATAGATATGGAATAAGCCTGTTGACTCGAAACTACTCTCATATGAATATATTGAATATGTTAAGCCCAAATCTTCTCTTATCCTTTGAAATAGCATACAATTGGCATTCTCACCAAGTATTGCGTTCATAACAGTTAACTCATATCTTCTTTCATCTATGTTCGTAATTGAAGGAAATGCAATATTAATATGCATTTGTTCAATATCTTTCTCATCTTTATATATACAATTCTTATATGTTGGAGCTGTTAATGCAATGCGACTTGCTGTAGCAGGTATTGATCCGAAACATTCCTCTAATTGCTTTAATATTGCTTCTTCATTGTAACTACCCGCAATTGAGATAATCATGTTATCTGCTGTATAGTACTGATCTCTGAATTGTATTATCTGTTCTCGTGTAAATGTTCGAACAATATCCTTTTCTCCCGATATTAGGTAACCCAGAGGATGCCCACTCCATACTTCCTTCTGTAACATCTCATGGCACATATCTTCTGCAGAATCATCATACATATCAATTTCCTCAAGTACAACTCCCTTTTCTTTTTCAAGTTCTTCGGGATTGAATACGGAATTTTGTATCATGTCACTAATCATATCAATCGCTATCGGTAGATATTCATCTATTGTCGTAGCATAGAAGTTTGTACATTCCTTACTTGTATACGCATTTACATTACCACCAATCATAGAGGTAATATCCGCCAAATCTTTCGCAGTTCTTGTCTTTGTTCCTTTAAAGAACATGTGCTCTAACATATGAGCAATACCATTATTATGAGAGTTCTCATAGGCAGAACCCACTTTTACCCATACCCCAAACGATACACTCTTTAGATATGGCATTCTTTCTAACACAACGGTTAAGCCATTGGACAGGCTAGTTGTGATTGTCATGAACCTTCCCCTTTCCTGTTGCAATATACTGTCAAATTCTTATGTTGACACTTCAGCATTCTTATTATATTTAAAAATATCTATCACGTAAAAGAGTATCTCATAAGTGTTTGCTTATGAGATACTCTCTACATGTCATTACGACACGCTCTCACGTACTGTAATTTTTATTCCTTTGTCCTTAGACATTAATTCTTATTGAACATCTTTCATACTGAAGCTGATTCTACCCATCTTATCTTTTCCTAGGCAAACAACTTTCACAACATCACCAAGTTTAAGAACATCTTCTACATGGTTAATTCTATCTTTTGAAATCTTAGAGATGTGAACCATACCTTCTTTACCAGGAGCAAATTCGAGGAAAGCACCGAACTCTTTAATACTAATTACTTTACCTTCGAAGATTTGTCCCTCTTCAAAATCAGTAACGATTGTTTGTATTATTCGAACTGCTTCGCTCATCTTCTCAGCATCTGTTCCGCATACTGAAACCGCACCTTCATCAGTAATGTCAATCTTAACACCTGTTTGCTCGATGATTGCATTGATTGTCTTACCTCTTTGACCTACAACATCACCAATCTTAGCTGGATCAATTTGAATTTGAACAATCTTAGGAGCAAACTGACCAACTTCTTCTCTTGGCTTTGCAATGCAAGGAATCATTACTTCGTTTAAAATAAACATTCTTGCTTCTTTTGTTTTCTTAATTGCTTCTTCAATAATTGCTCTTGTAAGACCATGAATCTTAATATCCATTTGAATTGCAGTGATACCATCGCGAGTACCAGCAACTTTAAAGTCCATATCTCCAAAGAAATCTTCAAGACCTTGAATATCTGTTAATACAAGATAATCATCGTCTGAATCACCAGTTACTAAGCCACAAGAAATACCTGCAACTGGTTTAGAGATTGGTACACCTGCAGCCATTAATGACATTGTTGACGCACAAACAGAAGCCTGTGAAGTAGAACCATTTGATTCAAATGTTTCAGAAACTGTTCTAATTGCATAAGGGAATTCTGATTCACTTGGTAATACTGGAATTAACGCACGTTCTGCTAATGCACCATGTCCAATTTCACGACGTCCCGGTCCTCTTGAAGGTCTTGTTTCACCAACAGAGTATGATGGGAAGTTATAGTGATGCATATATCTCTTAGAAGTTTCTGCTTCATCTAATCCATCAATTCTTTGAGCCTCTGAAAGAGGTGCTAATGTTGTAATTGTACAGATTTGAGTTTGTCCTCTTGTGAACATAGCTGAACCATGAACTCTAGGTACGATATCAACTTCTGCAGCTAATTTACGAATTTGATTAATTTCTCTACCATCTGGACGTTTGTGATCTTTTAAAATCATCTTACGAACAGTTTTCTTCTCATATTGATAAATAGCTTCGCCAAGTACAGCTAACCATTCTTCATTTTCTGCAAATGCTTCTTCTAATCTTTCTCTAATTCTCTTAATGTTTTCTTCTCTATCTTGTTTCACATCAGTGAATACAGCTTCTTCCATCTCTACTGGAGGAACAATTTCTTTGATTGCTTCGAATAATTCTGCTGGAATTGCACAACTTTCATAAGTATGCTTTTCTTTTCCACATTCAGCAACGATTGTATCGATAAATTCAATCACTTTTTGGTTTACTTCGTGTGCAGCAAAGATAGCTTCTACCATCTTATCTTCAGGAACTTCATTCGCACCCGCTTCAATCATAATAACCTTTTCTCTTGTTGATGCAACTGTTAATTGTAAGTCTGAAGTAGCTTTTTGTTCAGCATTAGGATTAAATACGAATTCACCATTCACTAATCCTACTTGTGTTGTTGCACAAGGGCCATCAAAAGGAATGTCTGAAATTGCTACAGCAATTGCGGATCCTAACATAGCCGTAAGTTCTGGACTACAATCCGGATCAACCGACATAACCATATTATTAAGAGTTACATCGTTTCTATAATCTTTAGGGAATAATGGACGCATTGGTCTATCGATAACACGAGATGTTAAGATTGCATTTTCTGATGCTTTACCTTCTCTTTTATTGAAACCACCTGGGATTTTACCAACAGCATATAATTTTTCTTCATATTCTACACTAAGTGGGAAGAAATCGATTCCTTCTCTAGGCTTGTCTGATGCAGTTGCTGTAGATAATACAACTGTATCTCCATAATGCATAAATGCAGCTCCGTTTGCTTGTGCTGCTACTCTGCCAACTTCAACTGTTAAAGTTCTGCCAGCTAGTTCCATTGAAAAACTTTTGAACATATTTTATCTCCTTTTTATTCTCAGATTCTATTAATAATCTGATCTTATTTTGTTTGGAGATGCCGAAACAACTGAAAATAACATTAAACTATGGTAATGTGCTTTTCAGAAGTCTCGGGTTACATCTCCATATTCTTTTCTATTATAACACCTATGGAAGATTTATGCTACTATTTTTTCCTCGGTATGCATTACTAATACAAGGAAATAATTTTTCTTACAGAAATCAAAATGGTACGGAAACGCCTTTAATTCGGCATACTGTCTCAGCCTTTCAAATAATGAATATTAAGCAAGCAAAAAGCCATAATATGAATACTAAATGTATTTATATTATGGCTTTTTACCGTTTGTTTGTTTGTCGTGTATTTAATTGAAAAATATTTACGTTATTATTACTTTCTTAAACCTAAACGTTCGATAAGGTTACGGTAACCTTCGATATCGTTTTTCTTTAAGTATTCAAGAAGGCCTCTTCTTTGACCTACCATTTTTAATAGACCTCTTCTTGAGTGGTGATCTTTTTTGTTAGCTTTTAAATGCTCAGTTAACTCGTTAATTCTAACTGTTAATAAAGCGATTTGCACTTCAGGTGATCCAGTATCTTGTGGATTTCTACCATAAGCTGCGATTACTTCTTGTTTCTTTTCTTTGCTAATCATCTTAAATTCCTCCTAATTATTAAACCGCCGAATACTAAGCCATAGGTCGGAGTGTCCTATATCCTGGTATTGGCTAAATTCATACTTGTATAGTCTATCATAAGTATAACCATATGTCAATTATTTTATAACATTTGAGTTTATATATAACTACCTTTTCCCTCACTTGTGTCAAAATCCTGACAGAAAACGCAAAGTTTGCTTGCATTTATACTAGACTGCTTCTTCCTTCGTATTCTCACTTACAATTGCAGCTTGCACATCGGATGGCGCTTGTTCATAACGTGCAAACTCATAACTGTAGTCTCCTATTCCTCCTGTCATAGAACGTAAATCAGTCGAATATCCTACTAGTTCTGCCACAGGAATATCCGCTAAGATTTCTTGTTTTCCATTATCACAAGGATTCATACCCATAACTCTACCACGTCTCTTATTCAAATCTCCCATTATATCACCAGTGAAACGATCTGGTACTACAACTCTAAGAGAAGCAATTGGTTCAAGTAATACAGGATTCACTAATTCAAACGCTTTCTTAAATGCTTGAATGGCTGCCATCTTAAATGCCATCTCTGAAGAATCTACTGGATGATAAGAACCATCTACTAAAGTAGCTTTCACACCTACTACTGGATAACCAGCTAAAGGTCCTTTTACTACACTTTCTGCAATTCCCTTCTCAACTGCTGGGAAGAAGTTCTTAGGAACAGCTCCACCAAAGACTTTTTCTTCAAATACATACGGTGTACTTAGATCTCCAGATGGTTCAAATTCAATGTGAACATCTCCATATTGACCATGTCCACCAGATTGTTTCTTATACTTTCCTTGAACCTTTGCAGGTTTACGTATCGTCTCTTGATAAGAAACCTTTGGTTTTGATAACTCAATTTCTACTTTATATCTATTTAATAATTTGCTAACTACAATCTCTAATTGTTGTTCCCCGATACCGTATATTAGTGTCTGTCTATTCTTAGTATCATTCTCCACTGCAAGAGTTAAGTCCTCTTCTAACATCTTAGCTAGTGCTTGCGATACCTTATCTTCATCACCTTTATTCTTGGTAGTATAACGTAAGAAGGTATATGGTTTCGCCACTTCTGGCTTATGATAAATAACTGGTTCTTCTTTCGTTGTTAAGGTATCTCCAGTTGATGTGGTCGTCAATTTACTAATTGCACCAATATCACCTGCATGAAGTTCCTTCACTTCAAATTGTTCCTTTCCTCTTAGAACAAATAGTTTACCAACCTTTTCCTCTGCTTCCTTATTCGGATTCCATACTGTAGTATCGGCCTTTAAAATTCCACTATGTACTTTAACTAAAGAGAATCTTCCTACGAACGGATCTACAATGGTTTTGAAAACATTGGCTGTCACCTGTTTATCTTCTTCGAATTTTACTTCTACTTCTTCACCTGTTTTCGTATTCACACCAATTGTAACAGTCTTATCTGGTGATGGGAAGTATTTCTCAATTGCTTGCAATAACATCGTTGTTCCTTGACAATTAAGTCCTGAACCCATTAACACAGGAACTACTGTTCCATCAATAACATTTTCTCTTAATGCAATAGAAATCTCTTCTTGCGAAAATTCTTCGCCAGCAAAATATCTTTCCATTCTATCTTCACTTGTTTCTGCAACAGCTTCAAGCAAAGCCTCACGACAAGTATTAAGATTAGGCATAGAATAATCAGGAATATCACATTCTTCATAGTCACTTAATGTAGTGAACTTTCTTCCTTTCATCTTGACTACGTTAACAAAACCGATAAACTTCTCATTCTGTCTAATAGGAAGATGAAAAGGTGCAATCTTTTTACCATATAATTCGTTTAACTCTTCTACAACTTGACGATAACTTGCATTATCATCGTCCATATCTGTAACAAAAAACATACGAGGAAGATTATATTTCTCACATAATTCCCATGCACGAATTGTTCCTACCTCAACTCCTGCTTTGGCTGATATTACAATAACAGCTGCATCCGCTGCTGCCATTGCCTCTTGTGTTTCACCAACGAAATCAAAATATCCTGGTGTATCGAGAAAATTGATTTTCGTATCTTCCCAAATGATTGGTACAACTGCGGTACTAATTGAAAAACGTCTTTTTATCTCTTCTTTATCAAAATCGCTTATCGTATTACCGTCTTCTACTTTTCCTTGGCGATTCGTTACTTTCATTGTATATGCCATCGCTTCCACTAAAGTAGTCTTACCACAACCACCATGACCTAACATTGCAACATTTCTAATCTTGTCTGAAGTATAACTGTCCATACTTGATACCTCCTATACTCGAATAATCGTGCATTAGTTTAACAAAATTTAATGATTCAATATCTTTTGTCTTATGTAGATATTGTACTAAATATTTCTGTATATTACAACTATTTTATCATAATTAACTAATAATTTTACTGAACTTCTTAAGTTTTTTATCTCTAAGAGACTTTTCTATAATAATATGGACAGGTTTCTATAATTATTACACAAATTTTATATAAGATAACGCTTTTAATTTCATTCTCTATTCATCACGTTAAAGTTTAACACTTTAAAGTATTGACACATACGATTTTATGTTGTAGAATAACAAAAAGAAAGTTATACTAATACTAGTATTGGAAATACTGTTAGAGAATGGAGATTATATTATGATTATTGTTATGAAACCAAATGCTTCTGAAGCATCTATTAAAAACATTGTAGATATGATTACTGCTCAAGGCTTAGAAGCACATCTATCTGCTGGGAAAGAGGTTACTATTATCGGCGTTGTAGGTGATAAGTCAAAAATCGTGGAACAAAATCTTGAAATCGCTCCTGGCGTAGAGAAAATTGTTCCCGTTACAGAATCATATAAATTATCAAATAAAAAATTCCACCCAGAACCATCTATTGTTACAGTAGGTAATGTTGAGATTGGTGGAAAAGATCTAGTAATTATGTCAGGTCCATGTGCTGTTGAGAGCCATGACCAAGTACTAGAAACTGCTATCGCAATCAAAAAAGCTGGTGCTAAGATTCTCCGTGGTGGGGCATACAAACCAAGAACTTCCCCTTACTCTTTTCAAGGTCTTGAAGAGGAAGGTCTTCGCTATATGAAGGAAGCTCGTGAAGCAACAGGTCTTCCAGTTATCTGCGAAGTAACAAGCCTTGAGGCAATAGAAAGTGCTGTTAAGTATGTAGATATGCTTCAAATCGGTGCAAGAAACATGCAAAACTTTTATTTATTAAAGGAAGTAGGTAAAACAGGTCTTCCAGTATTGTTAAAACGTGGACTATCTGCTACAATTGATGAATGGTTGAATGCCTCAGAATACATCATGGCTGAAGGTAATAGAAATGTGGTACTTTGCGAACGTGGTATTCGTACCTTCGAAACTGCAACTCGTAACACATTAGATATTAGCGCAGTCCCAGTCATTAAAGAAAAGAGTCATCTTCCAATTATTGTTGACCCAAGTCATGCAACAGGTGTACGCGCTTACGTAAAACCATTAGCTAAATCTGCTGTTGCAGTTGGTGCAGACGGTTTAATGATTGAGACACATCCTAACCCAGCTACTGCTTTATCAGATGGCCCTCAATCATTAACATTCCCTCAATTTGAAGAATTATGTGAAGAGTTAAGACCTCTTGCATCTCTTATGGGTAAATCATTATAAATCTTTGGAGGATTACGTATGGAAGATGTTACAGCTGGCTTTATCGGCTTTGGCTTAATTGGTGGATCAATTGCCAGGGCTATGAAGCTTCGATTTGATAACACAAATATCATAGCCTTTAATTACTATAAGGATCGAACAAATACAAGCCTTGAAATGGCACTTGAAGATGGTACGATTGATTGTATCTCAACAGACCTAGCAAAAGATTTCCGCCAATGCGACATAATTTTTCTATGCTGCCCTGTACTTACAAATATACAATACTTAAAAGAACTTAAGAATATCATTAAACCTACCTGCATCATAACTGATGTAGGTAGTGTGAAAGGTAACATACATGAAGCTGTTCACGAACTTAATATGGACATGCAATTCATCGGCGGTCACCCTATGGCAGGATCTGAAAAAACAGGTTATGCTAATTCTAGTGCTATCATATTAGAAAACGCATATTACATTCTAACACCTACGAAACAGATGGAAAAAAATAAAATTGATTTCCTTTACAATCTAGTAAAGAGAATCGGTTCAATCCCGTTAATCATGGATGCTAACGAACACGATGATGTTGTTGCTGCAATCAGTCATGTACCACATCTTATCGCATCAAGTTTAGTTACCATGGTTAAAGAAAGTGATGATCCTGATGAGAAGATGCGCCTTCTAGCCGCAGGAGGATTTAAAGATATCACGAGAATTGCTTCATCTTCTCCTATTATGTGGCAGAACATTTGCTTAACCAACACTAGCAGTATAAGCAAGTTTCTTCAACGATACATATCGACTCTTACTAATATTAATAATGCACTTTCTAACTCTGATGAGACCTATCTCTACGATTTCTTTGATTCCGCTAGAGAATTCCGTGATAATATTCCTTCCAAAAAAGTTGGTATGTTAAAACAAGTCTACGAAGTTTATCTTGATATCATTGATGAAGCTGGTGCTATTGCAACTATCGCTACTATTTTAGCTAGTAATAATATTAGCATTAAGAACATCGGTATCATTCATAATCGTGAATTTGAAGAAGGTGTGCTACGTATTGAATTCTATGATGAAAAAGCTTCCATACAAGCTATCACTGTTCTTAAGAAGTATCGTTATACAATATATGAACGAAAATAAATATACAGTATATAAAAAGCTTTTGCAAAGTAGGGATATCTTTCTACTCGCAAAAGCTTTATTCTTACTACTATTCTTCAACAACCAGCTTATCCGTAATTATTGTTGTAAGGTAGGATAAGGCTTGTTGGTGATTTTGTAAATGCATTTTCGTATAAGAGCCACCAAATTCTCCATCAATTGTCCAAGAAACTTCTTCTTCACATGTAATATCTAAATTAGAAGCATGGAAAGAATATATGAATTTATCTTCTAAATCTCTTACCAACAACGCATTAACAATATGTTGTAATTCAACTATGTTTTTTGGGCTTTTAATTAATGTAACTTCAAATTGCCCATCATCTAATCCAACGTCTTTACCTGTTATTCCTTTGAATCCTCCAACTGAATTCGCATTTGTTACCATACCATAGATGAAATCATCTTCAATAATAGTATCATCATATTGAACTCTTACGTGATAGGACTTAATAGTAGGTAGACTCTTAACTCCCTCTAGTATATAAGCTGCTCTACCAAGTAAGTTTTTCGTTGTTTGTGGTGTTTCATAAGAAACGTTTGTAAACACTCCAAAACCAGCAACATAGGTAAAATATCGATCATTTAATGATCCAATATCATATGCAAATGGTTCTCCATTTACAACTGCTTCTGCTGCTTTTACCATATTCTTAGGAATTCCCATACTTGACGCGAAATCATTTGTCGTACCTGCAGGTAGATAACCGATTACTGGTGCATGTGGGCATTCCATCAATCCTGATGTTACCTCATTAAGCGTACCATCTCCACCAGAACAAACAACGATATCAAATTCTTGCCCTTTTTCTAATGCCAACTTCTTAGCATCATCTCGTTCTTTTGTAGAATAAATCGTCACTTCATAATCAGCTTGAACAAAAATCTCAATGATATCAGAAAGTGAGCTCTTTATCTTCCCTTTTCCTGCATGTGGATTATAGATAAATAACATCTTTTTCAAAATCATTCTCCCCTTTTTCTTTTTGATTCATATTCTCATCTAATCATTGGTGTTGTATCTTCAATGTGCTAACTTCGCACAAAACTTTCATAAAGTATTAAATCATACTATTTTATGAACATAGCGTCTCCAAAACTGAAAAATCTGTATTTTTCTTTCACTGCAATTTCATATGCATTCATAATATTTTCTTTCCCAGCTAATGCACTAACAAGCATTAATAACGTAGATTCTGGTAAATGGAAGTTAGTAATCAAGGCATCTAATACTTTAAACTTATATCCAGGATATATAAAGATTTCAGTATTGCCGCTACATGCTTTAACCATACCATTCTCATCTGCTGCAGATTCTACAGTACGACAACTTGTAGTACCCACACAGATTACACGATTTCCTTGTTTCTTTGCATCGTTAATCTTCTGCGCTTCTGATTCTTCAACTTGGTAGAATTCAGAATGCATATGGTGGTTCTGAACATCGTCTACTTTAACAGGACGAAATGTTCCAAGTCCGACATGTAATGTTACATTAGCAATAACAACACCCATATCTTCGATTTGTTTTAATAACTCTTTGGTAAAATGTAATCCTGCTGTAGGTGCTGCGGCTGAACCCTCGTATTTGGCATATACAGTTTGATAACGATTCTTATCCTCTAATTGATGTGTAATGTATGGAGGCAACGGCATTTGACCCAATTGATCAAGAATCTCCTCAAAGATTCCCTCATAATGAAATTGAATTAATCGATTTCCTTCATCAATTACATCAATAATTTCACCAACTAATAATCCATTACCAAATACAATTCTAGCGCCTACTTTTGCTTTCTTCCCTGGTTTTACAAGTGTTTCCCATATATCGTTTTCTTTACGTTTAAGTAATAATAGTTCTATCTTAGCTCCAGTGCCTTCTTTCTCACCAATTAAACGAGCTGGAATTACTTTTGTATTATTAATTACTAAGCAATCCCCTTTTCTAAGATACTGTATAATATTACGAAATATTTGATGTTCAATCTCACCTGTTTCTTTATTTAAAACAAGAAGTCTTGAACTTGAACGATCTTCTAATGGATCCTGAGCTATCAGTTCTTCAGGTAAATAAAAATCAAAATCTTTTGTTTTCATACTTCTATCTCCATTCTTGTAAGCTTTTACAGCCCTTGTTTGCTTACTACATAACGAACTATATAAGTAAGCATAACAAAATGTAAAGCAAACCTTTCAACTAGTTTGCTTTACAATATTATAATCGTTCTAACTAAAAAAATCCAGTATCTATTCAATATCTTCAATATTAATTAGGATTACTATACTTTTCATATGTAGTACTGTGCAATTTGCTTAAGAATTCATAAGCTTTATAACTTATAAACTTACTCTCTTGTCAAGCATCCAGGCTGTCACTACATAAGCAATTACAGATAGAGCTGCATACCAGACTATGAATAATAGCATAGTATTATTATCACTTAATAACATTTTTCCAAACAATGCACTTGATATTTTATCTTCAACAATAGAGATTGCTACAAAGATTAGGAAACTAACAACCCCTTTATACGATTTGTTAGCTAAGAACGTTGAACTCAAAGTTATGGAAACATAGGCTAATACTAGTATAAAAATTCCTGATATTAATATAACAGCTATATTTAAAAAGACAAAAGTTACATCTACATCGATATTCATGAATTCGCGCAATAACTTTTGAACCATTTCTATCGTTTCAGAAAAACTATTAAATCGAATAGCCATAATTCCCATATCAAGTAATCCAATTCCAAAGAAGCATAGTCCATAAACAAGAATCTGAACCACGCTTGTTAAGATTTTGGCACCTACAATCTTATAGCTACTATTAGGTGTCATAAACATCATATAACTATTCTTGGTTTTCAAATCACGAGAGAATGTTGTAATACTCTCAAAATACAAGAAAGTCATCGATATAGTTGCTACCATAAATAAGATTCCAGAAGTACTATACAAAGCCCTCTCATTAAAGAAAAGCCCCCAAAACCAAAATAACTCTATCAGTGCTACTATACCAAATATAATTAATTTTGATTGCATTTGTTTTCTTAATTCATATTTAATTAATTTCCACATATTATGTACCTACTCCCCTCTATGCATATATACTCTTATATAAATCAACAATTGAAGCGTTATTGTTTTCACGTAGTAGTTCTGCTTCCCCTTGCAAAGCAACATTTCCATTCTTAATAAAGATTGCATAATCAATTACTTTCTCTAACTCATCTACTAAATGGCTAGATATGATGATACTTGCATCATCATTATAACCTTCCAGAATTGTTGCTATAATTTTCTCTCTGGCTATAATATCAATTCCATTCAACGGTTCATCTAGCATATACAGTTTAGCTTTTCTAGCCAAGGTAGCTGCAATCTTAAGTTTAGCTGCTAAACCAGAAGATAATTCTTTTGCCTTATCTTTTGGGTTTAGTTCCATACGTTCAAGTAAGCTATTATATCTTGCCATATCAAAATCTTCAAAGAAATCTTGATAGTATTTTCCTACATCTTTAATTGTCATATAATTATAATAAAATGGTTCGGTTGGCATATAAGCAATTTTAGATTTTGAATTCACACCGATTGGTTCTCCTTCAAACAAGATATATCCTTTTGTAGGTCTGGTTAATCCAGCTACCATCTTCATCCATGTAGTCTTACCACTACCATTAGGTCCTAACAAGGCATATATTCTACCTTTTTCAATTTCTATACTAATGTCTTCAACCGCTGTCTTTGACATATATTTTTTCTGAACATTTTTGCAATCAATTAACATATTATTCATCATACTCCTTCACATTATAATTTTAATACTATCGAATCCAAGAATCCCTTTAATAATACTGTTCTACTAATCGAACAACATCTTCTTTTATAAAGCCAATGCTTTTCATACTCTCAACAAATTGAGTAATAGCTGTTTCAGCCATCTCTTCTTTGATTTTGATTAATACATTATGATCCTCAGTCACGTAAGTACCCAACCCTCTCTTCGTGAAACATATTCCTTCATATTCCAACTCCTTATAAACACGACTTGCCGTATTGGGATTAATCTGGTACCTATTGGCTAGTTCTCTCGTTGAAAATAGCTTCTCCCCTAGCTGTAAATTTCCTTGTATCAGATCTTTTTTTATCTGGCGAATTACCTGCAGATAAATGGGTACCGTGCTATCAAACTCCATATATTACCTCCTTCCCGCATTAACTTTTATATTTCACCAGTGAATTAGTGCTATAGTTAGATAGTACACCAACAAGCAAGAAATGTCAATAAAAAATAATATATTATGCCTATCAATTCACCTATATAAATAGTAAAATAGGTATACTATGTAGATTTAAAAGGAGGGTTCGTGTGCCAAATAACACATTTGCAGCTATTGACATCGGTTCAAGCGAAGTATCCATGAAAATCTTCGAAGTATCTAAAAAGTATGGAATCAAAGAGCTTGATCATGTGCGCCATACCATTGAACTCGGATCCCAAGCATATACGAATGGTAAGATAAGCCATACTGTAGTAAATGAACTCTGTCATGTTTTGCAAGGTTTCACTAAGAAAATGAAAGAATATCAAGTTGAGGATTATACTGCTTGCGCAACAAGCGCATTAAGGGAAGCACTTAATAATCTACTCATCCTAGATCAAATCAAACTTACATCGAAGTTAAAAGTTTCTATATTAAGTAACTCTGAACAAAGATTTCTCCTTTATAAAGCTGTTGCATTAAAAGAACCTTGTTTTAATCAAATTATAGAGCACGGTACTGCAATTGTTGATGTTGGAGCAGGTAGCATTCAAATCTCGCTTTTCAATAAAGGATCTTTAATCACCACGCAAAACATCAAACTTGGTTCTCTTCGTATTCGAGAAATTCTTTCAACAATGGAGAATCAAACAACGAACTTTAATAATCTTTTGGAAGAATATATAGCGGGTGACTTACAGACATTCAAAGACTTTTTCTTAACCGATTTTAATTTGCGTAATATTATAGCAGTTGGGGATAATATTAATGATTTACTTCGTTATAGAAAATATATAGAACGAACTACCTGCCAAACATTTCATTCAAATCCAAAAGGAGCAATGGACCGTAGTGCATACCATTCCCTATATACCAAATTATTATCTATGAATTTAAGTCAGATTAGTAATTCTCTTCAGATTTCAAAAGAGGAAGCTTCCTTACTTGTCCCAACTGCTATGATTTATTACAAGATGTTTGAACAAACCAAAGCTACCACATTGTGGAGTCCTTGTGTATCTCTCACAGATGGTTTAGTAGTTGACTATGCCGAAAAAAAACAAAAAGTTAAACTTACTCACGACTTCACATTAGATATTCTCAATGCCGCCAGAAATATAGCACGAAGATATCATTGCAATCAATCGCATACGAAAAATGTAGAATACCTTGCCTTAACACTCTTTGATAATCTTACTAAACTACACGGTCTTAACAATCGAGATCGCCTATTATTACAAATAGCCGTTATTCTTCATAATTGTGGAGAATATATCAACTTGAACTCTGGTGCACTAAATTCTTACCACATTATTCTATCAACTGAAATCATAGGATTATCTCATACCGAAAGAGAATTACTTGCATATCTTGTTCGCTTCAATATTGGTAACTATCCCAAATATGAAGATCTGAATAACACATTCAATAAAGATACCTATATTAAAATATCCAAATTATCCGCAATTTTTCGAATTGCCGATGCCATGGATAAAAGCCACAAACAGAAATTCTCAAATATCTCTGTTACTTATAAAAACCGTCAATTAAATATAACTGGTACTACTCTAGAAGATACCACGCTAGAAAGAGGCTTATTTGAAAAGAAAGCAGAATTCTTTGAAGATGTATTTGGTATTCGACCACAACTAAAGCAACGTAGAAGTTAACACGTTCCTTAAAATCCATTACTATCCCGAATTGATTATGACGTTAAATACAAGGAAAGGACAAATGTATATGAGCAATTCGAAAATCAATTACCATAAGCAAACTTACTATACCAACAGAGAATTAAGTTGGATCGAATTTAATTATCGTGTTCTAAGCGAAGCAAGGGATAAATCTCTTCCATTATTAGAACGAATTAAATTCCTTAGTATTACAGCTTCAAACTTAGATGAGTTTTTTATGATTCGTGTTGCCTCACTTAAGGACATGGTAAATGCTAATTATACGAAAACTGATATTGCTGGTTTTACACCTAAAGAACAGCTAGAACAGATAACTAGCAAAACACATGAATTGGTAACTATCCAATACAATACGTATAACCGTTCTTTTATTCCTCAACTTAAACAAAATAATATTCACATAATTACACAATATGAAGATTTGGACAGCTTTCAAAGTAATTACGTAGATCAATATTTTCAAACTAATATATATCCCGTATTAACTCCTATGGCTGTGGATTCTTCTCGTCCATTCCCGCTAATACGTAATAAATCCCTGAATATTGGAGCATTAATTTGTGATAAGAAGTCTCCCATTGCTTATGATTTTGCAACTGTTCAAGTACCTGCGGTACTCCCTCGTGTGGTGCAGATTCCTTCATCTAAACCAAATGTAACAACATTAATTCTTCTTGAACAAATTATAGAAAAGAATATTAATAAGCTTTTCTTAAATTACGATGTCATATGTGCATATCCTTATCGTGTTATGCGAAATGCAGATTTAACCATCGACGAAGAAGAAGCAGCTGATCTTCTTATGGAAATTCAGAAAAAACTAAAGAAACGACAGTGGGGAGAAGTAATCAAATTAGAAGTTGAAGATAAGATTGATAAACGCCTTCTTAAAATCCTTAGAAAAGAACTTCGTATCAAAGAAGAAGATATCTATACCATTAATGGTCCATTAGATTTAACATTCTTAATGAAAATCTATGCACTAAATGGATATGAGCAACTTAAGTACCCTGAATATATTCCTCAGCCCGTTAAGTCACTAAATCATGAAGAGGATATATTTACGCAGATTAGAAAAAATGATATCCTGCTCTTTCATCCCTATCATACCTTTGATTCCGTTGTTGATTTTATACATCAATCTGCAATCGATCCAGATGTATTGGCTATTAAGCAAACACTATACCGTGTTAGTAGTCATTCACCTATTATAGCCTCCTTGGCAAGAGCTGCCGAAAACGGAAAACAAGTATCCGTACTTGTAGAATTAAAGGCACGTTTTGATGAAGAGAATAATATCCTCTGGGCTAAGAAACTTGAGAAGGCTGGTTGCCATGTAATCTATGGTCTTGTTGGTCTTAAAACTCATAGCAAAATTACTCTTGTTGTCCGAAAAGAAGAAGATGGAATTCGCCGTTATGTTCATCTAGGAACTGGTAACTACAACGATTCTACCGCTAAATTATATACCGATATGGGATTACTAACCTGTTCTGCTCCAATAGGTGAAGATGCCACAGCGGTATTCAACATGTTATCCGGATATTCTGAACCACTTAACTGGAATAAGTTAACCTTAGCACCTCTATGGTTGCGGGATAAATTTCTGGAATTAATAAAAAGGGAAACGACTCATGCTAAAAATGGCGAAAAAGCACATATCATTGCTAAGATGAATTCTCTTTGTGATGCAGATATCATTGCTGCTCTTTATGAAGCAAGTAACGCGGGAGTAAAAATTGAATTAATTATTCGGGGAATCTGTAGCTTGAAAGTTGGATTAGAAGGCATATCAAATAATATTACAGTTCGTTCTATTGTAGGTAATTTCCTTGAGCATGCTAGAATCTTCTACTTCTATAATAATGGGTACGAAGAGGTGTATATGGGAAGTGCTGACTGGATGCCTCGTAATTTAGATAAGAGAGTTGAGATTCTCTTCCCTGTTGAAGATAAGAATCTACAGAATGAAATTAAACAAATCCTTGATATTCAACTTCACGATACCGTTAAGGCACATCTATTAAAGCCAGATGGTAGCTATGAAAAAATTGACAAGCGTGGCAAAGCCAAATTGAATTCTCAAGAGTATTTCTGTGAGCAAGCAATGAAAGAGGCTCAATCTACTCCTACAGTTCATGATCGCCGCGTCTTTGAACCGATAGTAAGTGATATCTAATCAATATATTTTTTATTTTAGATAATAAAAAACTGAAGTAATTAACGCTAACTTCAGTTTTTTTCTTTTATAATATGTTTCATAATTATCTTCCATAATTTATCTTAAATATCTTCTAATATTTTCTTTCTTTTCTTTTGGTATTGTTATT
>NZ_CBDLAM010000016.1:33651-36930 GCF_965301125.1 Anaerosporobacter sp.
GTAATAAATCCTTTATTGTACAAATCTTGTAATTCGTTCATTCTTTCTTCTGAAGTCTTTCTATTCTTAGAGTTGTTTACTTCTTCTTGATCATCAATCAAAATTTCATGAGATGCAATCCCCTTATCTGTGAATGCATTGATTGCTTGTGAAATTGTCATAATAATCGCAAATAGCGTCCATATAATTCCAAATGGACCGAAAGTTGGAATTACAATAAACATACCAATAAAGCAAAATATTAGACCACAAAAAAATCCCACCATTGATTGACCTTTACTTGGCTTTACCCTCACTCTCTTATTCATAACAGCCCTCCCTTTGATTTTAAAAAGACGCAACTATAGAAAATTTTATTCTCTAATAATTGCGTCAAACAAATTCTTATATTAAAATTAAACTCTCTTTAGATATTCTCCAGTACGAGTATCGATGCTGATTTTATCTCCTTGATTAACGAATAAAGGTACATAAATTGTAGCACCAGTTTCAACTGTAGCAGGTTTAGTAGCACCAGTTGCAGTATCACCTTTCACACCAGGTTCTGTATTTGTGATTTCAAGTTCAACAAATAGAGGTGGCTCGATAGCGAATACATTTCCGTTGTGAGAACACATCTTAACCATATCGTTTTCTTTAACGAATTTCAATGAAGTTCCTACTTGATCTTCGCTCATAGCAATTTGTTCATAATTTTCTACATCCATGAAGTGGAATAAATCACCATCTGAATATAAATATTGCATATCTTTTCTTTCGATGTGAGCTTGTGGACACTTTTCAGTTGGTCTGAAAGTTTTTTCTACAACACCACCATTTTTAATATTTCTTAATTTAGTTCTAACGAACGCTGCACCTTTACCTGGTTTAACATGTTGGAAATCAATTACTTGATAAATTCCGTTATCTAATTCGATAGTCAAGCCGTTTCTAAAATCGCCTGCTGATACCATTATGATATTCCTCCTTAATGCTTTTGCATATCTAACGTTCTGTTGCAATAAAGCAACAGACAAAAACCGTGATAACCCATATTATCAACTCTATTAAGTTTATAATATTATTCGCTATTTTTCAACTGTTTTTTTTAAGTATTACATATTAGTTATTATTATAATTCAATCAATTGCTTCTCTGAATGTGTGAAATTAATATGGCCGTCTTCCGTAACTACTACTAAATCTTCAATTCGTACACCACCGAAGTCTTTAATGTAAATACCTGGTTCCACTGTTTCCGTTACATTAGCTAAGATAACACTTTCTTCTGCAGAAGAGAATCTAGGATCTTCATGTATATATAAACCAACACTGTGTCCAAGACCATGTCCAAAGCAACCTTTGTATTTTGTCGAATCGATAATATCTCTAGCAATTTTATCAATATCTTTACCTACCACACCTGCATGAATTGCTTCAAGCGCAGCTAACTGTGCTTTCAATACTGTGTTGTAGACATCTTTTTGTTCCTGAGATGCTTTACCAACAACGATTGTTCTTGTCATATCTGAGCAATAACCGTTGTATAGACAACCAAAATCCATAGTAACGAAGTCACCTAGTTCAATTTTCTTTGAAGATGGTGTTGCATGTGGCATAGATGAATTCACACCTGAAGCAACGATCGAATCAAAACTTAGACCTTGTGCTCCATTTGTTTTCAAGAAAAATTCAAGATATGCTGCTACTTCTAATTCTGTCATACCCGGTTTGATTACTTCAAGAATTTTAGAGAACGCAATATCACCAATATGTTCAGCCATCTTAATATTCTCAAGTTCTTCTGCTGTTTTTACAATTCTTAGATTAGTTAAAGCTCTTTTAACTGGAACCATTTCTTTTTTATGAAGTTTTTCATTCAAATTACTATAAGTTGAAAATAGAAGATTTTCATCTTCAAATCCAAGTCTTTCAACTTTATCCGCATCTAATAAATCATTAATTGCTTCTGTGTAACCACCTTTACCAATTTCGATTACCTCAAATCCATTGCTTTCACTATTTGCTTGGATTGTATAGCGGAAATCAGTTAAGATTACATTACGATTTCTTGATACATATAGATATCCTGTTGCTCCAGAAAATCCACTGATATAACGCATGTTATAGCCGTCAGATACTAAAACCGCATCTATATTTAATTCATTTAAAACATTGATAACTCTTTCTTTAACATTCATTAGTATTACCTCCAACTTTAGAAATTATGTTTGTTACTTTTGCTTGGATATCATAGATTTAATTGCTTCTATTGCATACAGGTAACCATCTAACCCCAAACCAACAATCTGTCCCGTACAAGCTGGTGCAGTTACTGATACATGACGGAAAACCTCTCTTTTATGTACATTGGAGATATGTACCTCTATCTTAGGCATTTCAACAGATGCCAATGCATCACAAATTGCATAGCTATAATGAGTATAAGCACCTGGATTGATGATTATACCGTCCATTTCTTCAAAATATGCTTTTTGAATACGATCAATAATCTCACCTTCCCCATTGCTTTGGAAAGTTTCAATCTCAATCCCTTCTTCTTTTGCCTTTTGTTCTAACATTTTTAATAGTTTAGCAAATCCCTCTTGCCCATAGATTTCCTTTTCACGTATACCAATAAAGTTAATGTTGGGCCCATTAATGATTAGTATTCTCATAGTTACTACCATCCTTATGTTTGTTTAATAAGTGCTTTTTATAGTAATGTAACACAATTCGCTCTAGATATCTCTTAAGCACAATTTGTATCTCTTCTTTTGAGTCAATTGGTTTTGCCAAATACGAAGTCATTCCTGCTCGTTTTGCACCATATACATCAGTAAATAATTGATCTCCAACGAAGACCGAATTCTTTGGTGTTGTTCCCATTAACTCCATTGCCTTAAAGTAATTCTTAGTGCTTGGTTTATGTGCATTATAGATATAATTAGCTTGAATATCTTTATTAAATCTTTCTACACGCTCTTTTTGATTATTCGAAATTAAACATACGGAGAAGCCAATTTCTCTCAACTTAACAAATAGATTTTTTGCACGTTCTGTAGCATCTGCACCATGCTCAACAAGTGTATTATCGATGTCAAACAGGATTCCTCGATATCCCATATCAAATAACGTTTGAAAGTCAATTGAATATGCACTGTCTACATACTCGTCTGGATAAAATTTCTCTAGCATTGAAAACTCCTATCTTTTTGTAGAAATTAAAGCAACATTAACCTTGTTGCCAAAGGTATTGTACAAGCTAACCTATATTATAGCAACATATTCTTATTTACTC
>NZ_CBDLAM010000017.1:0-11631 GCF_965301125.1 Anaerosporobacter sp.
TATCTATATTTTTTAAATCATTTCTTAAATCAGAATCTACAAATAGGAAATTACTATCAAAATTCTTGACAATTATAAATATGCCGAATATACTTTTATTAAGTAAATTTATGGAATGTTATAATGGTTAAGAGAAGGAGGATTTTATGTTAAGCTTTTTAAAGAATTATTCGTACTATTATGGTGGGGCTTATGAATTGTATTCTAATGTTAGTGAAGATACATTAGCAATAGCTGTTCTAGTAGCGTTAGTAGTTTCTATTACTGTTTATTTTGCGTTTTTATCAAAACGTAATAAAGGCCGATTTACTGGATTCGCAGGTTGGTTATATGAAGTATTGAATTTTGGTAAACTTATCGCAGAAGGTACACTTAAGATTTTTTATATGTTTATAGCATTATTCATATCAATTCTATCCATTGTACATATGAAAGAATCTTTCGTTGATGGGTTATTAAATTTAATCGTACTTAATATAGTAATTCGTGTTTGTTACGAGTTCACACTAATGTTTGTATCTTTTTATAAGAATACAAAAGAAATCAATAGTAAATTAAAAGGACAAAATGAAGATAACAATATAAATGGTGGACAAACCAGATATAATATGCCACCACAACAATCTTATGGACAACAACCTAACGTTCAGCAACAATATGGACAACCACCAATGAATGGTCAGCCTGTGGGGATGCAACAAGGTGCACCAGTACAACAAGCACCAGTGCAACCAAGACCAGTGCAGCAAGCACCAGTACAACAGACACCAGTGCAACAAGCACCAGTACAACAAGCACCAGTACAACAAGCGCCTGTACAACCAGCACAAAACACAGTTCAGTCTACTCCAGTACAACCTACACAAGATACTAACAGACAACAAGAACTACCAAAAATTCAGAATGTGAAGTATTGTCCGAACTGTAAAAATGTCGTTGAGAAAGAGGATGTATTCTGTCCAAACTGTGGAACTAAAGTAATTGAATAGAAGGAAAAGGCTGTTGCAAAAGTTACGAAAAGTCGTTTTTTTGCAACAGCCACTTTTTTTAGTCGCCTTTACTACATAGATGATTACTTCTTTCTTCAAAGAAAGCATTATTATCTGGATTAATTGATGAAGGTATGAAATCTTTCATTCTAGAATCTACTTGATTATTACCAGTTTTATTTCCTGAAGTAGAATTTGTCGTTTTATTAGTAGTAGTAGTCTTTTTTTGATCCACCGTGAAATATCCTTTCTGTATTATAGAGTCTCATTATTATCTTTTACACCATTAGTTTTCACGTCTAAAGTAAAAATATGCATTGTAATAATAATTACCTACTCCTGGTAATCTGCAAGTCCGCAGTTTGAGTTATTAATATTATTTATAGCTGACAAGACAGCTAACTTGACAAAATGAAGATAATGTGTAACAATACGTGTTAAAGAATTATAACGTTTACGATAGGAGTACATATGGAAGAGCTAGTAGAACAGTTGAGACTATTAAAAAAAGAAAGAGATGCAGTAATATTAGCACATTATTATGTAAGCGATGAGGTCCAAGCTGTTGCAGATTATGTTGGAGATTCTTACTATCTTAGTAAGGTTGCAACTACAGTGAAAGAACAAACCATTTGCTTATGTGGCGTGCAATTCATGGGAGAAAGTGCTAAGCTTTTAAATCCTAATAAGACCGTTGTCATTCCTGATAAAAATGCAGATTGTCCAATGGCACATATGGTTGATATAGACCGGATTAAGAGGGTGCGAGAAGAATATGAAGATGTAGCAGTAGTTTGTTATATTAATTCCACAGCACAGTTAAAGCAACATGCAGATGTATGTGTTACATCAGCCAATGCAATGAAGGTGGTTTCGTCTTTGCCAAATAAAAACATATTCTTCATTCCGGATGAACATCTTGGAAGATACATAGCTAGTAAATTACCAGAGAAAAATTTCATCTTTAATGATGGATTCTGTCATGTACATACAAGTATTACAGCTGAGAATGTGAAGAAGGCGAAAGAAGCAAGACCAGATGCAAAAGTTCTTGTGCATCCAGAATGTAAATTAGAAGTACTTGAATTAGCAGATTATATCGGTAGTACGTCAGGAATTATCGATTATGCTACAAATAGTCAGGACAAAGAATTTCTGATTTGTACAGAGATGGGAGTATTCTATGAATTGAATAAGAAAAACCCAGATAAACGATTCTATTCCGTTGGACATAGGCAATTTTGCCCTAATATGAAATTAATCACATTAGATAAAGTAGTTCGTTGCCTTAGTGAAATGTCACCAGTTATTGAGCTTGATTCTGATATAGCTGATAAAGCTAAACTTCCACTAGACAGGATGCTTGCGTTATCGTAAGGAGGCAATATATGATGCAAAGTAAATATCAAGTAATCGTTGTTGGAACAGGTGCTGCAGGCTTATATACGGCGCTTTCCTTGCCAAAAGATATGCAGATTTTAATGATAACCAAAGATGCTATGGAGAATAGTGATTCATACCTAGCGCAAGGTGGAATATCAGTATTAAAAGATGAGGAAGATTATGAATCCTATTTTGAAGATACTATGCGTGCAGGGCATTATGAGAATAATAAAGAATCTGTACAAGTAATGATTAAATCTTCAAGATCAATTATCAATGAATTAATAGGGTATGGTGTAGAATTTGATTGTAATGAAGATGGTAGTTTTGCATATACGAGAGAAGGAGCACATTCTACTTACCGAATACTTCGTCACGATGATATGACTGGTAAGGAAATCACTAGTAAGTTGATTATGCAAGTTAAAAGCCGAAGTAATATTGAAGTTATGGAATATACCACAATGATAGATCTGATTTCAAATGGTGATACTTCATCTGCATGTGAAGGAATCGTAATTGAGAAATCCACAGGTGAGATAAGGAATGTCTATGCCGATGCCGTTATATTGGCGACAGGAGGTATCGGAGGTTTATTCAAAAACTCCACAAACTTCACACATATTACAGGAGACAGCTTTGCGATAGCTTTGCGACACAATGTTGAATTACAAGATATACACTATATACAGATTCACCCTACTGCATTATATACGAATAAAAAGGGACGCAAATTCTTGATATCAGAATCCTTACGAGGGGAAGGTGCACTTCTACTTAACAGTAAAGGGGAGCGTTTTGTAAATGAATTGTTGCCTCGAGATGTAGTATCCGCTGCAATTAAGGAAGAGATGGAGAAAGAGGGAACGGATCATATTTATCTTAAACTCTCTCATTTACCAGCTGATATGATTATAAAGAGATTCCCTAATATCTATCAGAAATGTTTGGAGGAAGGGTATGACTTAACCAAGGAACCTATCCCAGTTGCACCAGCACAACATTATCTAATGGGAGGGGTTAAGGTTGATATAAATGGTGCCACCACATTAAAGAATCTATATGCAGTTGGTGAAACTGCTTGTAACGGTGTCCATGGTGCAAATCGTTTGGCCAGTAACTCGTTATTAGAAAGTTTAGTGTTTGCAAAAAGAGCCGCTGTTAAGATAGTAGAAGAGAATAAAAGAGTGATAGATAAACAGTTACAAATAAGTGCAGAGTATGATGCGGATGAAGTCCAAGAGACATTAGAGTCTCAAGTATTAGATGATCATAAACGTTACGAATTATTTAGACAACTAATTTGGAAAGAAATTAAACGAGAGGATGAAACATTCTATGTTAGATGGTGTAACAATGCATATTAATATTGACGAGTATCTTATGAATGCTTTGAAAGAAGACATAACAAGTGAAGATGTTACAACAAATTCTGTTATGAAATCATATAGAGAAGGGAGTGCTCAGTTAATCTGCAAGGAAGATGGAATAATTTGCGGCCTTTCAGTATTCACTAGAGTGTTTGAATTACTTGATAGTAAGGTAATCTTCGAAACAACGTATCAGGATGGAGATACTATGAAGAAAGGTGACTTAATTGGGACAGTAACAGGTGATATACGTGCTTTGTTATCTGGTGAAAGAACAGCTCTTAATTATCTTCAAAGAATGAGCGGTATTGCTACATATACTAAGGAATTTGCAGATGAATTAGTAGGATATAAAACTACACTTTTGGATACAAGAAAGACAACACCTAATATGCGTCCTTTTGAGAAATATGCAGTTCGTGTAGGGGGAGGATCTAATCATAGATATAATTTATCAGATGGTGTTTTATTAAAGGATAATCATATAGGAGCTGCAGGTAGTGTTACAAAAGCAGTAGCTATGGCCAAAGAATATGCACCTTTTGTTCGTAAAATTGAAGTAGAGGTTGAAAATCTAGACATGGTTGCTGAAGCAATTGAAGCAGGTGCAGATATTATCATGCTTGATAATATGGATAATGAAACCATGAAAAAAGCGGTTGAGATGATTGGTAATAAAGCGCAGACGGAGTGCTCTGGCAATGTTACAAAGAAACGTATCAAAGAAATTGCTGAAATAGGAGTAGACTTTGTATCGTCAGGGGCGCTAACCCATTCAGCACCAATTATAGATTTATCTCTTAAAAATTTAAGGCCAGTAGATTAAGAGCTAGTAATAATGTAAGAAAAGGGTAAACTTGTTTGTATCATTGCAACAAGATTACCCTTTTGTTTAGATAACTTGAATATCTATCTTCACCGAATTCACTTTATTATTATTTTTCTTATTATCAACTAAAATTCTTGCATATCGTTCTAAGTCTCTATGCTTTTTCAGAACTAATTCCTTACCGATTTCTAGGAGTCGATTAATTGCTTCTTCGGAAGTATCATCCATAGGAGGTACATTTTCTCTCACATTCGCTGCCACTCGTAAGTAATGGCTAGAAATTCCTAGAATGGAGTATAGCTTATTCAATTGGTAGTCTACTGTTTGCTCGCTTGCATCCATTAAGATATCTAAGATTGGAAATGCCCAATTAATAGCACCCCAATGACGTACTTTATTATATTCATAAGATTTTGAAGTTCTTACATTTCCGACTGAAAGAACCATGGTTTCTCTTATATCTTTAGTCTCATCAAGCTTCAAGGATTCAATAAGAGCACATAAAGCAGGATTGTTAGCAAATACTCCACCATCAATTAAACTATCTTCACAGGAGTTATATGTTTTGGTGCAGCTTGGTGGAAAGAAGGTTGGGGCAGCGGTAGAGGCAAGTACTGCATCTGCAAGATTATAGTTACGATCTTCAGATTTTAAACTAGATAGGGAGTTAAAGAAAAGGGAATCTCTTGTGGTCATATTATAAGCGGTTAATAGGCAGGGTTTTAGTAGATCAGCTGTTTTTACGTTACCGAAATACGAATTTAGTTCCGCTGTCAGCGCTTTGTTCTTATACTTAGGTCCCATTAGACCGCCAAGGGTACGTATTTTATGTAGAGGGTTTGTTTGAAACATGGATTTACCTTTGGTTAGATATAGGTTTAATGCATCAGAAGCTGTATATTTGGGACGATTACAGTCATTTGGACATAACAATAATGCTGCTAGGATAGAGCCTGTACTTGTACCAGCAATTAGGTCAAAGTAATCCACCAAATAAACAGTGTCTGTGCCAGAGTATTTCTTGATTATATCTTCTAATTCGATTAAAACTAGTGCGGAAACAATACCTTTAATTCCTCCGCCATCGATAGATAAAATAGTTGTACTCATATAGATACCTCCCTCTGATATATTATATGATAAAAAGGTATCCATATGAGTACGATGGTAATTATTTACTATTTAATACAAATATTATAATTCTAGATTCGCTTTTTGGCCTTTTTGTCCACGCTTACGCATACGGACTTTCTTGGCACTTAGCGTTTTATTATTATAAGTGAAGGATTCTAAATTAGAATCTTGTGCAGTAGCAAAGGCTATGAAGTCATTGCTATCTAGGGCAATCGCTTTGACACCGCGGCTTGTCTTCTTAAGTTCGGATACCTCTTCTAATAAAAATCCTAGAGAAGCACCCTTTTCAGTTACTAAGATTACTTTCATGGAATTTGATAAGATATCATGGGCAGTTAACACGACTATAGATATTAATTTATCATCAGCGTCTAATTTCGTTGAAGAAATAGCAGCACGATTCGTTTCAAATTCAGCTCCGGAGACTTGCTTGATGAAGCCGTTTTTAGTTGTAAACAACAATTGAGATTCAAATAATTTTTCAAAAGAAATATATAATAGGATATCTTCCTTATCTACCTTACATAAGGTTTGAACAAGAGCACCTTTATCCTTTGTCTTACCTTTTGGTATGGCACCCGCCTTGATTTGATACATATTACCTTGTGCTGTGAACAAGCAAAGCTTATCCGTATTCTTCATCTGAATAATATGAGCATATTCTTTCAAGGTTTCTTCTGAAGCACGGGTATAACTTGTTGAATCTAATGACTTGGTGTAACCAAACTTATCAATTAATATATAGATATCTTCTTCTTTGAATTCTTCCACATATCCTGTATTTTCCGCATTTTCAAGCATTGTGCGACGAGGTGTGTAAAAAGTCTTTTTATAGGTTTTAAGTCTGGATTTGATTACAGCAAAGAGTGCATTCTTATCAGATAAGACTCTTTGATATTCCTCAATATTAGCAAGAAGAGAATCATTTTCTTCATGTAGTTTAAGAATCTCTAAACCGATTAATTTACTAAGAGGCATAGCAAGGATTGCATCTGCTTGACGTTCTGTGAAAGATAATGTCTTGGCTTCCTTTTCACTTGCTTTTGTTTTGAATTTAATATCGGTTGTATCACCCGTAATCAAACAACCTTTTGCTTGTTTGATTGAACTACTTCCACGTAAAATTTCAATAATTAAGTCAATAACGTCAGTAGCTTTGATTAATCCTTCCACAATTTCTAATCGGTTTTGTGACTTTTCTAGAAGATGTTGGTACTCTTTTGTGTATAACTCTTCTTGGAAAGATACGAATTCTCCAATTAAAGTAGGAAGATTGAAGATAATTGGTTGTTGTTCTTTAACAGCTAATAGATTTACCCCATAAGTATCCTCAAGTTGAGATTTCTTATATAAGCCATTTAGTAGGTTTTGAGTATCGCGATCTTTCTTTACTTCAATAACAATACGAATACCTTCTTTTGAAGACTCATCACGTACATCGTAGATTTCATCAAAGACTTTGTCCTTCATTAATGTAGCTAATGTTTCTACCAATTTAGTTTTATTTCCTGCAACCGTATAAGGAATTTCGGTAATTACTATATTCTTACGACCATTATCCCCTGCTTCAATCTCTGTTTTGGCACGTAATTTAATTTTACCTTCACCCGTTGCATAGATCTTTTCCATTTCACTTTGGTTAATGATTGTACCACCTGTCGGAAAATCTGGTGCAGGTATGTATTTCATTAGTTTCTCAGTTGTGATATTAGGATTATCAATATATGCAATTACACCATCGATAACTTCACCCGTATTGTGAGGTGGAATGTTAGTAGCCATACCAACTGCGATACCAGTTGTTCCATTAATTAATAAGTTAGGTAGCATAGCTGGAAGAACGATTGGCTCCTTCTCACTATTATCGAAGTTTGGTACGAATGGAACGAGACCTTTATCTAGATTGCTTAACAATGTCATTGCACCATTTGATAGTCTAGCCTCTGTATAACGCATAGCAGCAGCTCCATCACCATCGATGGAACCAAAGTTTCCATGTCCATCAACTAATGGCATTGAGAGGGAATAATCCTCTGACATATGAACAAGTGCGTCGTAGATGGAAGTGTCCCCGTGAGGGTGGTATTTACCCATGGTATCACCGACGATACGGGCACTTTTACGATGTGGTTTATCAGGAGACAATCCTAATTCATTCATAGCGAATAAGATACGTCGTTGTACTGGCTTTAGACCATCACGTACATCTGGTAGTGCACGAGAGATAATTACGCTCATTGCATAATCACGATAGGAGTTTTTCATCTCCTCAGCAAAATCTAATTGTATAATATTATCCGATTTATTTGACATTATGAATTCCTTTCTATATTAGATATCATTAGCGAACTGCGAAACTCTTTTTAGATTGTGATGATGCTTAAAATCACCCATACTATTTGACGAAACACGCTGCATAGCTAAGAATTTCTAGGTGTGTGCGTAAGGTTTAACAAGACTCACGGAAACGCCTTCAACACGACATCCTGTCGTGGTGAAGGCTGGCTCGGCGTCCATGCCTCACCTTCCTATTCATTCAAACACCCACCAAGAAATTCTACAGCTATTGCGCTATCGTTTCTTACTAATTGTATGTGTGATCTTAAGCATCTATCTACGTTACTAAGAGTTTCGTAATTGTAGATGTATCAGACTAGTTTAATTAAATATCAACCTTAGCATATTTCGCTTCTTCCATTATAAAAGCACGGCGAGGAGGTACATTCGTACTCATAAGAGTAGTTGTTATCTCATCGGCTTCAACGGTATCTGAGATTTCTACGCGGGCTAGGATACGAGTTTCGGGATTTAGTGTTGTTTCCCATAACTGATCGGCATCCATTTCCCCAAGACCTTTGTAACGTTGTAAATTAAGTATCTTGATTCCTGGTCGTTTTCGGAATTTCTCTAATTCAAAATCATTAAATATATACTCAGACTGTTTTTTCTTCTTTGTTTTAGCAGCAGTATTTTCATATTCAACTTTATATAGTGGTGGTAGTCCTCGATATACTTTTCCTTCAAGAATTAATTCTGGCATGAATCGGTAGAAGAATGTAAGTAATAAGGTACTAATATGAGCACCATCTACGTCGGCATCGGTTAAGATAATGATTTTATCATAACGTAATTTGCTAATATCAAAATCATCACCAATTCCGCATCCAAAGGAAGCAATCATGGATTTGATTTCATTGTTAACTAAAATCTTCTCTAGGGCAGCTTTTTCAACATTAAGGATTTTGCCTCGAAGTGGAAGAACCGCTTGTGTACGACGGTTTCTTGCAGTTTTAACGGTACCACCTGCAGAATCACCTTCGACGATATATACTTCACATTCTTCTGGTTTCTTTGAAGAACAAGAAGCTAATTTACTTCTAGTGTCCACATCTAACAATTGTTTTAATACAGCATTTCTTGCTTTATCACCCGCGCGTCTTGCTTGGTAAGATTTTAAAGAGTTTTCAAGTATGGAACGAAGTACTTCTACGTTTTTATCTAAATAACGCTGTACTTCTAATGTAAATACTTCTTCAACCGCACTCTTAGCATCGGTGTTACCTAATTTTGTTTTTGTTTGTCCTTCAAATTGTGGATCTGGATGTTTGATGGAGATGATTGCAACAAGTCCGTTACGAATATCTTTTCCATCAAAGTTGTCATCTTTATCCTTTAGGATATTAAGTTCTCTTGCATATTGGTTCATAATACGTGTTAAGGCAGTTTTAAAACCTGTTACAAGGGTACCACCGTCAACTACGTTAATTCTGTTACAGTATGCATTGATTTGCTCTGAATAGCTATTCGTATATTGGAAGGCTAATTCCACCTCAATGTCACCGCTTGTACCTTCTGCATAGATAACGTCATCATGAATAAGAGTTGCTTCACGATTCAGATATTTTACAAAGCTTTGAATTCCGTATTCTTCGTGGTAAATTTTTTCTGTACCATCATACTCATTGGAAAATACAATCTTTAGATTTTTATTTAAGAAAGCGATTTCTTTTAATTTCTTTTTGATTGTCTCTACTTTGAATTCAACTGTTTCGAATATGGAGGCATCTGGATAGAAGGTTACACTTGTACCAGTATCTGATTTCGCACATTTACCTATGACAGGTATGTTACCGCCAACTAGTTCAGTAACAGGATGACCGCCATTTTCATATTCATCACGGTAAATTTGACCACCGCTACGAACTTCTACAATCATACGGCTTGATAAAGCGTTAACAACAGATGCACCAACACCATGAAGACCTCCAGATACTTTATAGGCTGATGAACCAAACTTACCGCCGGCGTGAAGAATAGTATATACAACACGCACAGTTGGAATTTTCTTTGTTGGATGAATATCTACAGGTACACCACGCCCGTAGTCACGAATTGTAATACCACCATCTTTTCGAAGTGTAATGTCAATTTGTGAGCAGAATCCTGCAAGATGTTCATCAATTCCGTTATCAAGTATTTCCCAAATTAAGTGATGTAAGCCCCTTGTACCAGTGCTTCCGATGTACATACCAGGTCTTTTTCTCACCGCCTCAAGGCCTTCGAGAATAACAATCTGGCTTCCGTTATATTGTTCCATGTAGATTATGTGCTCCTTTCGAAGTAGGTTGATGGCCTAGATAAATAGCCTCACACCAAGTTATTTATAATAAAATTATTTTTGCCTAGATAAAATAAGATACCCTAAAAGATTGTTGCGTATTTGCAACTAAATTATCCTAGCGGTATCAAGTCGTAACGATTATACCATAAATTATGAAATTTCGCTACAAACTATCGAAGAAAAGAGTTGTGAATAAGTACATTGTAGTATTCACAACTCTCTAATATTAATTCCATATTTAATTATTTACTTAAGGTTTTATAATGCAAATCCTTCTAATAATTCTCTAAGTGTTTCTGATTGGGTTAAAAATTCTTGACTAGCCGCAGAGCTTTCCTCAGAGAATGCAGAATTGGATTCCACAATTACAGAAATCTCTTGAATAGCTGCTAGCACATTATTCAGTTGAAAAGCCTGTGTTTCACATGCGGCTGTTATTTCATCTACCAATGTAGAAGTTTTAGTTGAGCTAGAAACAATATCAAGTAATAACTTGGCTGTATCATCTGCTAAAGCAAAACCATGGTGAATAGCATCTAATGATTCGTGAATAAGGCTTGTTGTATTACCAGCAGCTTTAGAACAATCATTTGCAAGTCTTCCAATTTGATCAGCAACTACAGCAAATCCTTTTCCTTGTTCTCCGGCACGAGCGGCTTCAATGGTAGCGTTCAAGGATAGAAGGTTTGTTTGGCTTGCAATATCATCAATTACTGCTATGATTTTAGAAATTTGATTTGATTGATTTGTTATTTGGTTCATAGCGCTTAATAATGTGTGCATATAAGTATTGCCTTTTTCAACAATTGCTAAGGAGTCGGTTGATATTTTGCTAACATCTTTTGCTTTAGTAGCGTTGTTTTGTACGACTGTTGTTATATCGTTGACTTGTTCAACAAGGGTGGAGATGGAATTATTCTGCTCTTGGGCGCCTTCTGCAATAGAACGGGAACTATTAGAAATCTGTTCTGCGCCAGTAGCAACTTGAATTGTGGAATCTTTAATATTTAAGATTAATTGGTTAAGATAGAGTGTAATCTCTGTTAAAGAATTCTTAATTGGAGCAAAATCACCGATATAGTCAATATCTACCGTTACAGTCATATCACGACTTTCAAGTTGCCCTAATGTGGTAGTAATGTTATGTATGTAAGATTTTAATGTATCGATTGTCTTATCTGTGGCGTTTGATAATTCATTTAATTCAATAATAGAAGATGGTTTAACAGAAACTTGTAGATTACCTTTAGCGAGTTCGTTCATAGCCTCTTTCACTTCTGTAATAGGAGAAACAATAGCACGAGA